>NZ_JBICLH010000062.1:0-131216 GCF_043105125.1 Acinetobacter sp. TYF_19 | reverse complement strand
ACTCAAATGAGATAGGGGGATTTTTTTATGCAAGGAAGATTAGAATAAGAAGAAGCGGCTAAAACATAGCCTTTAAAATTTAATAGGTTTCGTCCTTAATAAAAATTAAATTTTTTTATATTTTATCAGAGATATCAATATTGCATAACACGGTTGCTGGCATTTTCTAGCGTGTAGAGTAGCTGCCCTAATAGTACATCTTTTTCAGTTAAGGTCACGATAATCATTGGGTGATTTGAAGAAGGGATCGAGGTTAAAATGGCTTTACCATTGTCCGCATCCAAAGTAATCGACTGACAACCTTCGAGATGAATTTCATTCATAAAAGCAGCAACCATAGCTAAAATCGAGCTACTAACTGCCGCAAGTTTAGTACTGTTATAACCATCTCTTTTATAAACATGGGCTAACTCGAAGCCATCTGTGCTACACAGCATGACATAATTGACGCTGCGGACATTCATGAGAACATCTTGAATTTCATTCTTTGCAAAATCAATTAACTCTTTTGGTGCTGAGCGGCTTTGCGCTAAAGTAAACATATAGAACCTCGTTAAGGGTTAATTGGCAATATTTGAGTTGATCTCAATGGATGTAATGAGCGCTTCTAATAATAACAAAACGTCATCTTTCCTCCTTGCATCGATAAAGAAGAGTGGAGAAAAGAGATCATTTTGTAATAACCAGTCTTTATAGATAGTGGTTGATTTGGTTGACTCAGAAAGAAGATCGGTATGTGTAATGCCGATCGCACTATTGTCGGTAAAGTTTTGAAAGGTTTCCAGATAGCTTTCTAATTCTTGAATAGGGTTGTCTGAATGATGATCAATCAAAATTACAGCACCAATAGCACCTTTAGTAATGGCAGACCAAATAAAGTCGAAGCGGCTTTGCCCAGGTGTACCATATAGCCCAATGGTCAGGTTTTCATCAAGCGTGATTTCACCATAATCAATACCAACTGTGGTTTCTAATTTGGTATGGCGCTGTGCGTCTGTATTGAAAGCCTCCGTTTGCAGTACGGGAATCTCTGAGAGAGATCGAATCGCCTCCGTTTTACCCGCGCCCATACCACCAGCAAAAACAATTTTAAAGCGTTGTAAAATCATATTATTATCCTATATGCCTAATTTTTTTCTTAGTTTTCCAAAAAAGCTTTTAATTAAACCTACTTCTTCTGTAACTTGAGGCATTTCTGGTGGGTTAAAGTGTTTATCCCAAATATTGATTTTTGAGAGATTATGGGTCGCGATATTGGCTGCAATAAAGCGCTGCACAGTTTCAATAGGGAGATTCAACTGCGTTGCAATTTTTGAAATTTTACCACCTTGAATAAAGCAGCTGGAAAGTTGAAAAATGGTTTTCCTGTCCACATTGCTTGCTGGCTTAGGCCAGATATGGATCTTAAAATGTCCATCTTCAGGTGCAATTTCTTTCAAAAATATGGGTGAATCCCAAAAAACTGCCATAACCAGTCGCTAAGTATATGGGGTTGCTTACGTGAGACTTTCATGAAGTTACTGGTGCTGGCAATGTCATAATCAAAACCAGAATCTGTAAAGGCTTGTTCTCGTTCTGTATTGAGCCAAGCGATATTTTTCTGAATATCAATAATGGCAATGGTGCCTAAAGTATCAAAAAGATGTAGCTTTGAGTTGCGTTCGGTATCCAGCATTTTGCTGAAATATTCTAATTTGTAGGGTGTTTTTTTATTCTGAGTTTCAATAGGAGGGAGTTGTTGATTATCAAAAGAGGGATGTAGTAGATGTTGAATAATCCAACTCGAGAAGCTTTCAAGATGAGTAATTGGTAAAGAAAGTATGTTTTCGTGGAGTCGGTTTTCGTTATGGGTTTGCTTAGAAATTTTTAGCCATGGAAACTGACGACTTCGAATGATCTTTTGGATCCCTTCAGTTTCATAAAAACTTTCATGGATAAATAAACAATCAATAGTTGGGTCAGTAGCGGAGCTCCAGTTAATTTGATACTCTTGAGGAATGAGATTACGTAGCTGTGTTTTAAGTTCGTCAGAATGGTTTGAACACAGGCCAGTAATCGCAATATTAATATATTGCTTATTCATAGTGTTTCTTTAATTTAATTAGGTTGAAAAGGACAACGCATACAACCCCTTTCCCAAAAGGATGAGAAAGGGGCAATTCAAATTAAGAAAAATCTAGGCCTTTTTCATATCCTTTGAGTTCATGACGAGCCATGGCAAGATTTGCTTTAGAGCGTTCAAGGACAAGATATAAGAAAATTTTGTCATTGCCTTCTAAAGGACGAATAAGGTGATACTGCTTACCCAGCGTAAATAAAATATCTTCAATTGAGTCATTTAAGTTTAATGCTTGTGCAACACGTCGTTTTGAGCGAACAACTTCAGTATTACCTGCCGCTGCGAGTTCTAAATCGATGCTTCCACCGCCTTGAGTTGCTAGGGCCAAACCGCTTTCCCCATCGACCAATGCTGCTGCAAAGAATCCATCGATATTTGCTAATGCTTCCAATGACACTTTAGCCATAGTTTTTCTCTTCAATTTTATGAGTTTTAAAATCCTTTTAAATTGTTGTTTCACAAGTCGATTTAATTATATGGATGGCGTGAAAAAATTATCAATATAAATAAATGTAACAAAAAAAAGATGAATAAATATACAATTAAACCCGAGGCTTTTAGTCAGTTTTTGCTAGAGATTTTGTGATTAGGTTTGCAGATTTTAGAGAGGAGTGTGAAAAAGTTTATTGTTATTTGAAAAAGTGTTCAATTTATTTGCTATTGTAACAAAATGTAACTTTTACCGTTTGGACAAATAAAAGCAAAAAATAAATCGATTTTTTTGATTTTTAAAGGTGAAATATATAATTATTTTTCATTAAAAAATAAAGGGATGCGCAAAATAAGTGCATCCCTTGGGGATTAGACAAACATTTGACTTGCTGCGCAATAAAGTCCCCATAAAATCACGATAGCCACAGCAGGCTCAATCAGTTTTGCCCATGTTGGCGTTGGACTTTGCTCTGCTACCTGTGTGTGTAGCTGATCTGAGTGGTCTGTTGCGTGTTGATTTACCATTTGATTAAACTCCTTCATCGTCTCTTCTAATGATAGCTCTTCTTCAGGCTTTGGTTTAGAGCCAATTAGTTCTGTTAGCTCATTTGTTGTCCAAACCCAGTCATCAGCCAGACCTGAGAGGTGCTCGATTTGACCGACAAGCAGCTCACGTATTCCATGTTCGCCAAAGTTTCCCGTGACATCAAGTTGTTTGAGTTCAGCAACCTGAAGACCCAACATCGTAGTCAAGCTATGTTCTAAGTCTGCCTTCGCTAACTGTGATTCATTTTGCGGAGACGTGGTGAGATGCCTTGCAAGTTCTTGAATATAGAGATGATCCTGAGTTTGAATCTCTTGGTAGAGCTTGGTGCCATCTTGACGCATCAAAGTGATGAGTTTTCCAAGGGAGAGGGTGTTGGCCTCAGAAAGATATTGAAGTCGCTCCTCATCTGAATATTGACTCAGAAGCTCAGGCTTTTGAATTTTAATCTGCTCTGCAAAATATTGTACTAAATCAAAAGCCATATAATTACTCCATTTTATTAATCTAATAACCTTAAACTTGGTTTTTTCTTAGCGGGTTCAGTTTTTTCTTCATTGTCTGATTTTAAAGCATTTTGCTCACTTTGGGTATGATTGTCATACTCACTTGGATCGAAGAATAAGCCTTGCCCATTTTCACGGGCATAAATGCCAATCACAGCATTAAGTGGGACATAAATATCACGAGATACCCCACTAAAACGTGCAGAGAAGGTAATCGCATCGTTGCTCATATGTAGCGCATGTACGGCATGAGGGACAATGTTTAAGACAATCTGTCCATCTTGAATAAACTGTTCAGGAACGAGAGTATTGGGCTGGGTTGCATCGACCAATAAATGCGGTGTCAATTGGTTATCACAAATCCATTCATAAATGGCGCGAGCTAAATATGGACGAGTCGGCGTAAGGTTTAATTCTTGATCAGACATAATGTTCTCTACGGCTGTTTAAATTCAGATTGATAATGGTTTTTCTCCTGCAAAGTTAAAGACTTTAAAAATGCAGGACGACTAAAAATACGTTGACAATATAAATAGATTGGGCGGCATTGCTGTTTCGGTAAATGCACGCCCATGCTGTTTAAGCGTAGAAAGATAGGCGCAAGCATGCAATCTAAAATGCTAAAGCTTTCCGACATGAAATAGGGGAAATGCTGAAACAATGGTGTTAAGGAAATGAGTGTGTCTTTCAGTTTTTTTTGTGCTTTCAGTTTTGCTTGTTCATCGAGTGTATCTGGATGGCGTAGCATCATATCGGCAAGCTTTAACCAATCTTGTTCAAAGCGCCAAATATACTGCCGCTGTTCTGCACGAGGCATAGGTGCGTCGGCATAGAGCTTGTTTTGACGATAACGATCGTCTAAATACTCAGAGATGATATTGGCATTAAATAGTTTTAAATCATTTTCAATCAACATCGGTAGCTGGTTATAAGGGTTTAAGCTGGCGAGATCTTCATCATCTGCATCACTTAAAACCAAATGGTATTTGATTTGCTTCTCTGCAAGTACATAACGAATCCAATGGGAGCGAAAATCATCTGCATGGCTATACAGCGTAATTCCTTGAAGCGGAGTAGTTTCGACAGACATATTTCAGAAACTAGGTGAAGTGAATCGGTTAGAATACTAAAAATAGCCAATAAAATCATCTTAACTTTAATATGCTTATACAATCGAACAACTTGGAATAAATGAAAAATAAGGATAGAACCATGCAGCTTAGGCTCAGAATCACCCAATCGATCGCAGTTATTATATTAATGACTTCTATCTCAAGTAGTTATGGTCAAATTTGAGATGCATCCGAACAGGTAGATGTAGCGCAGCAGACTGCTGAATATGCTGCTTGTATTGCCGATGAAGCCTGTGATGTCGCTACTTCTATCTCTGAGGATGAGATGTATGGCGGCATTCAGCAAGAATATACAGTAAAAGGCTGTAAGGTCACTGTTTATAATGATGGACCTGTGAAAATGGTCGATGAGAAAACCGACGAGCCGTGTAATGCACCACTTCCCAAAGATCATCAATTTTCAAAATAAGCTGGAATATGCAACTAGAGGCATGTAGTAGGAATAAAGCAGAAAGCATAGACTTAAAACTTGAAAATGACGCATAAAAAAGCCTTGGATAAACCAAGGCTTTTTTGTCCGATTCGGTAAACGAATTAACGTTTAGAGAATTGAGGACGTTTACGAGCTTTACGTAAACCAAGTTTCTTACGTTCAACTTCACGAGCATCACGAGTAACGAAACCAGCTTGACGAAGAGCAGGTTTAAGTGTTTCGTCAGAAGCGATCAACGCACGAGTAATACCGTGACGGATAGCGCCAGCTTGACCACCGATACCACCACCAGCAACAGTGATGTAAAGGTCATACTTTTCAGTAACTTCAAGAAGCTCTAAAGGTTGACGAACAACCATACGAGCAGTTTCACGACCGAAGTATTGCTCAAGAGTACGGTTGTTAATTACGAGCTTGCCTGTACCAGCTGACAAGAAAACACGTGCAGTTGCGGTCTTACGGCGACCTGTACCATAATTAGTAGCCATGTGCTGTATCCCTTAGATGTCCAAAACTTGTGGCTGTTGAGCAGCGTGTGGATGCTCTGTACCTGCATACACTTTCATTTTCTTGATCATTGCATAACCAAGAGGACCTTTTGGTAACATACCTTTAACAGCTTTTTCTAAAACTGCTTCAGGTTTGTGAGCGATTAACTTTTCAAAGTTAGTCTCACGGATACCACCAGGGAAGCCAGTGTGGCGATAGTATTTTTTATCAAGCGCTTTTTTACCAGTCACTTGAATTTCTTCAGCATTGATTACAACGATATAATCGCCAGTGTCAACGTGAGGAGTATAAGAAGTCTTGTGCTTACCACGTAGACGACGAGCGATTTCAGTCGCAAGGCGACCTAAAGTTTTGCCAGAAGCATCAACAACGTACCAGTCGTGTTGAACTTCAGCAGGCTTAGCGCTGAGAGTTTTCATTAAACCACTACCTATTATAGTTGGTTTGGACTATGGAATCTGTCCAAACAAAAGGAGACGCGATTCTAAACGAAGTTGCTCAGAATCACAAATGAAAATATAAAATTTCAAGAGCCGTATTTTAAGGTATTTCCCAGTATAAAGGAAGAGATCAAAGTTTATTCTTTTTAAAAAACCACAAAAGAATTCAAACTTTAAAAAAATGGGGAACAGTGATATTGAACTTTATGACTTCACTGAATGAAATGCGGGATCATCACCATAGAACCATTTTAAAATAACGGATAGTACAGGAGTTACGACTCGCAACTTCTTTGCTCATGTTTTATATGTTTGAGGCTTTATTTTTTCTTTGAAAGTCGATGGAATGTGAAAACAGGATAAGTGAGGATTTAAATATAAAAGAATAGGTTCAAGTTGAGTACGGTGAATGCGGAGATACTGGGTGAGACGTTGTATAATAGTCAAAACGCATTTTACTTGAGTTGATCATGCTGCCTTTATATGTCACCAGTGGTGAACCTGCTGGGATTGGTCCAGATATTTGTTTAAGCCTTGCTGCTCGTATAGATGAGCGTCCGATCGTGGTCCTTGGTGATATGAACTTGCTACGTACACGTGCAGCATGTTTGGGATTGGACATTGAACTGATTGAATATTCAGGGCAAGAAGCATCATCAACTCAGGGTCAACTTTATGTTGAGCATGTGCCTTTAAGCGAAGCTGTTGTAATGGGTGAGCTTAATCCTGAAAATGCGCCTTATGTCTTAGAGCAGCTACGACGTTCGGCCGATTATGCTATGTCTGGTAAAAGTGTAGGTGTTGCAACTGCACCTGTACAAAAGTCAGTCATCAATGATGCTGGGATTCACTTTAGTGGACATACCGAATACTACCAAGAGTTTGCTGGTGTTGAACGTGTGGTGATGATGCTCGCAACCAAGACGTTGCGTGTCGCGCTGGCTACTACACATTTACCTTTGAGAGCTGTACCCGATGCGATTACCAAAGAGCGACTGTATCAAGTCATTGATATTTTAATTCAAGACTTAAAAAGCAAATTCAAAAAAGAGCATCCACATATTTTAGTATGTGGCTTAAACCCACATGCAGGGGAGGATGGTTATTTGGGTATGGAGGAAATTGAGGTGATTAACCCCGTGCTGGAAAGCTACCGTGCTCAAGGCATAAATATGAGCCTGAGCCTACCTGCCGATACCTTATTCACCCCAGAAAACTTAAAAGATGCCGATGCTGTTTTGGCGATGTATCACGATCAGGGCTTACCTGTGTTAAAATCGCAAGGGTTTGGTGAAGCCATTAATATTACTTTGGGCTTACCGTTTATTCGTACCTCAGTCGATCATGGCACAGCTCTCTCCCTCGCAGGCACTGGTCTTGCGAAAAGCTCAAGCTTACAGGTCGCTGTTGATTTAGCGTTAGAATTAGCTCGTCACTAATGTTCAGTGATTAACTCACGTTGGAAAATTTTATGTATCAAATTAATGCCTTAAACCCTAAAGATGAAGGGCACCATACGCGGAAGCGTTTTGGGCAAAACTTCTTACATGACCAACGTGTGATTGCCAAGATTGTACGTTCAGTTGCACCACGTTCAGGTGATAACATTGTGGAAATTGGCCCCGGTTTGGCAGCATTAACATCACCGTTGATTGGAGAGTGTGACGCACTCACGGTGGTCGAATTAGACCGTGATTTGGCGGCAGGTTTGCCAGGGCGTGTGCCACATCCTGAACGTTTAACCATTATTGAAACCGATGCACTGAAGTACGACTTCACCAACTTATTTGAAGATGGTCGTCCTTTACGTGTTGTGGGTAATTTGCCGTATAACATTTCAACGCCACTTTTGTTTCACCTCTTGGAGTTTGGTGACAAAGTTAAAGACATGCACTTTATGCTACAAAAAGAAGTGGTTGACCGTATTACTGCTTCTCCAAATAGCAAAGAATATGGTCGTTTGTCGGTGATGATTCAGTATTTCTGTAAACCGACGTTCTTGTTTGAAGTACCACCGGGTTCATTTAACCCGCCACCAAAAGTGACTTCTGCGGTGTTCCGTTTAGAGCCATATGCGGTTAAGCCTATTGTGGCAAAAAATGAAAAAGCCTTGGCACGTTTGGTCTCGCACGTCTTTACTCAGCGTCGTAAAACTTTGCGTAATAGCTTAAAAGGCATGTTGGTTGAAGATGGTTTTGAACAAGCGGGTGTTGATCCGATGGCACGTCCAGAGACTTTAACACTGGCTCAATTTGTGGCATTAGCAGATCAAATGGTGGCTTAAGGTGACAGGTGCAGAGATTCGATACAATTATGTCATTGGTGATGTGCAGGGTTGTTTTGAAGCACTAAAAGCCTTGCTAAAGACTATTCAGTTTGATCCTGACCAAGATTTTATTTGGTTTGCAGGGGATTTGGTTGCTCGTGGTGAAAACTCATTGGGTGCTTTACGCTTTATTAAAAAATTAGTAGAGCGTAATGCGGCTGCAACAGTTTTAGGAAATCATGATTTAACTTTGCTGGCGGCTGCACGTGGCATTAAAGCAATTAAAGACAAAGATAACATTCGTGATGTGATTGATGCGATTGATAGTGATGATTTGATTGATTGGCTACGTAAACAACCCTTGTGTGTATTTCCAAACGCAACCACGATTCTGACGCATGCAGGCATTCCAACCAATTGGACAGCAGAACAAACTGCTGCTTTAGCCGCAGAAGTTGAGGCAGTCATTGCAGCGGATGATTTTGATGTTGTCGATGCCTTTTTAAAAGAAATGTATGGTAAAGAGCCTACCTTATGGTCGGAAGAACTGACGGGGCATGCGCGTTTACGTTGTATCGTAAATTATTTGACTCGTATGCGTTTAACCGATAGTGCTGGGCGTTTGGAGTTTAGTTTTAAAGACTCGCTCAACGACCCGATGCCTGAAGGCTTCAAACCATGGTTTGAATTTGCTTCGCAAGCGGCACAAACCCATAAAGTTGTGTTTGGCCACTGGGCCGCTTTACAAGGTAAAACCATTTCGGATTCGATTCAAAATGTAGATGGTGGTTGTGTTTGGGGGCATCAATTAATGGCTTACCGTTTAGAAGATGAGACCTTATTTGCCGTTGATAATCCAGTTCAATAGCACATGCATTAAAAAGCCACGAAGTTCGTGGCTTTTTTATTCTTAGTCGATTCTTAACCAGGTTTGGTTACGACCTAAAGCAGAAACACCGATGTATGCACGTAGCGAAAGACGTTTTCCTGTGGCATTCAGTTTCATTTTCGCATCATAAAGTTTGCCAGACAGCGGATCAATCACACGACCTTTTTCATAGTTATTGGTGCCGTCGACATGCTTTAAGCCTTTAATAATGTCCATACCTAAAATTGGTTTATTGGTATATGGCGTAGGGCAATTCACACAAGTTTCTTTTGGCGTATAACCTGGGCGTGGTGTAATTTTTACAATTTTTCCAGTGTAAGTATTATTCGATTCTTTACGAATTTCGATAATGGCTTTTGGCGAGCCTGACTTATCATCAATTTGTTGCCATGTCCCTGTTAAGTCCTGTGCAAATGCTCCCCCGCAAAGCATGGACAATGTTAATCCCGCGATAAAAAACTTACTTTTCATATAAGGTTCTCTATAGTTTCACAAAAAGATATCCAAGACACAGAAAAATAAACAGTTTGCACAAGGCAAACTGTTTTGTGTTTAGATATGAATTAGGCAGTTGCCTTTAAAAATTGAAAAATCATACATGCTTAGCTGAAACTCTTTTATTCATTGAATTTGAAACAATCAGACTAAGTTTGAAGCAATGTATGAGTGACTCAGTGGTGGTCTACAAAATCTAAAATGAATCGATCAAGTAATTGCGTAGACCAAGTCTGTTCAGTAATAGAACCTAGATTATTCTCGAATCCACGTTTGACTACGACCTAGAGCAGATATGCCCACGTATCCTCGCAAGGTTAAGCGTTTGCCATTCGAACTGAGTTTTGCTTTACAGCTATAAATATTACCAGACAGTGGATCAATGATTTTTCCACCCGTGTAATTGGTATCACCGCTGTGTTTCAAACCTTTCATCACATCCATGCCTAAAATAGGCTTATTGGTATACGGCGCAGGGCAATTAATACACGTTTCTTTTGGTGTGTAACCCGGACGAGGCGTCACTTTAACGATCTTAGCGGTATATGTCCCATTTGATTCTTGGCGAATCTCAAGGATGGCTTTTGACGACCCAGTTTTGTCATCAATATTTTTCCAAGTGCCGCTAATATCTTCAGCGAAAGCTGTACTACCTATAACGGTTGTAGCGAATGCGATTGCAAGTGTCAATTTGCTCATGAACAAAATCCTTTTATCATTTAATCAACGACAAACTCATCTTAAGTCGATTTTTTAAACAATACAATTGTTTATGTGAGGAACATATCACATTTTTTGCAAGTATAGAATAAACAACGGTAACCAGATTGCTGTAAATACCGCATTGACAGCCATTCCAAAGGCTGCATAACGTCCAGCAATACTTCCCCGTTGCCATGCTTGAGCTGTACCGATGGCATGAGCTGCAAGACCTAGCGCTAAGCCCGATGCTCGTTCATCATTAATGTGTTTGAGGATCAGTGGTGAAAATGCAGCACCAATCACACCAGATAAAATCACGATTAAAATAGCCAGACTCACAGGGGCTTGCAGCAGTGTTGCAATGTTAATTGCGATAGGCGTTGTGACTGCGCGTGTGGCAAATGCCATAATGGTAGGATCGGACAAATGTAGTAGATAAGCCAGTCCCATCGGTAGTCCGACCGCACTGATACTGGCAAAGACCAAGATACCCACCACGGCTTTGAGGGGGAGGTCGTCATAGCGCATTGCAGCCAATGGAATAGCCAATGCGACTGTGACATAACCGAGCAGATGGTTAAACACTGGATTTACCTGTGCCATATATTGCTCATACGGAATGTTTAACAACAACAGCAGGGCAATCACAAAGCACATGCCAAAAACAATCACGGGAATCTGTGGCAGTTTTTTGTTGAGTGGCTTTGCCAGTAAATAGGCAACGAGGGTTAGGAAAAAACCGAAAATAATGGGAATCATGGGCACACTCCTAAAGCCATTTCTTAGACATTTTTGCGTAAACCCACAGTGGAATTAGTGTGCTGACAAATAGCACCACCAAAAACATTGGGATTTCACTGCCTAAATGGGTCATCATCAGCAGGGAGCCTGCACTGATAGGTAGAAAAGCAAAGGCACTTTCTTTCATGATTTTATTGTTGGTATCGACCAAACGTGCTGGAATTTTATGAAATTTTCTCCAACCCAAAAGGACGATTAATAAACTAATCAGTCCAATTAAATTGCCCAGTTCAGGATGTCCAAAACGTCCAGTGATCCACACAGCCGCTTCACGAAAGATGATGATCAGGGCAACCGTGCCGATCCATGCTTTCCAATCAACAGTTTTTATCCATTCCATTTTGTTCTGTCATTAACATTTTACTTATCACGTTTTAACCGATTTAGCTTTTGATTTCAAATTCTTCGAGTTCACGATGAAATTGTTTTGCTTTCAAACCTAAAATTTCATTAATCGGTAAATGTGCTTGTTTGATCAATTGTTCAAGTTTATGTGGCGCAATATACACTTGTAGGTGTAGGTTGCCCTCATCATCATAATTTTCAGATTGAATCACATTTAGGGCGTACAGTTGATTACGCAATTTTCCATAGGCAGGTTTGAGCAGGACGTCAAAGTTTTGAATTTGGCCCATCAAGCACTCTTGGACCGCTTGGCGTAGTAGATCAAATCCTTCGCCTGTATGTGCTGAGACATAGACACGCTCAGGTAGATTGGGTTTAGCGTAAATGATTTTGGCTTGTTCGCCACTTTGATCGATCTTGTTATACACCCGTAGAATTGGAATATCTGCGCCAATTTCTTTGAGCACTTTTTCAACAGCTTCAATTTGTTCCATATGGTCAGGACTGCTCGAGTCAATCACATGCAACAGCAAACTGGCTTCTAATGTTTCCTCTAGCGTCGCTTTAAACGATTCCACTAAAGCATGCGCAAGATTACGCACAAAACCAACCGTGTCGGCTAGAACCAGCGGACCAATACCATCCCATTCCAAACGTCTTAAGGTTGGATCTAAGGTTGCAAATAGCTGATCTGCGGCATAAACATCAGATTTGGCAAGGGTGTTAAACAGGGTTGATTTACCCGCATTGGTATAACCAACCAAAGAAACGGTTGGAATGGCAGCTTTTTGACGTGCGGCACGCCCTTGGATACGGGTCTGACGGACTTTTTCTAATTTATCTTTAAGTTGTCCAACCCGGACACGGAGTAAACGGCGGTCAGTTTCGAGTTGCGTTTCACCTGGACCACGGAGTCCAATCCCGCCTTTTTGGCTATCGAGGCTAATGCCTGTACCGACCAGTCGAGAAGACAAGTGATCCAATTGAGCCAATTCGACTTGAAGTTTCCCTTCATGGGTACGGGCACGTTGTGCAAAGATATCTAGAATAAGGCGTGTACGGTCAATAACGCGGCACTTGATAATGCGACTCAGATTACGTTCCTGACTGGGTGTCAGGGCATGGTCAATAATCACCAGCGTGGCTTCAAGTTCCTCAACACGAGCAGCAATTTCTTCTGCTTTGCCTGAACCAATGAAATATTTAGCATCGGGTTTGAATCTTTGAGCGTGAATATGCTCCAGAATTTCTGCACCTGCCGACTTAGCAAGCAAACGAAATTCTTCTGCATCAAGGTCTTCCAGAATATGGATGGCAACACTGACTAAAATGGTTTTTTCGCCACCTTGCTTCTGCTCAAAATATTCCACTAAATTCGATCTCACATTGAAAACTCTAGTGTAGATGAATTTGTTGAGATTGAGCGAAATAGTTATGCTGTTGCCTTACATTGAGCGAAATAAGTGAACCAAAAGCAGCAAGGTGCCAAAGTATAAAATACTGAGCCCTATAATAAATTTCAGTGCCTGAACAGGATTTAACGGCGGAGCTGGAGGATTCATTTGATCGTTCATGTGCGCACCATGTTTTGGTATTTCGATTGATTTATTTTAATTAATTTGTTTAAACGATTAAAATTGAAAATAATCATCTGGGCCTTCGGTTTTTATGATCAATGCAAGTTAGTTAAGATCAGTATAGAATGAGCCGAAATCAATGATTAAATGTTGAATGAAGCTGTGCCAAGTGAACCGTCTATGCAATCGAATACTGAAATAAAAACAACATCAATAAAAGGTGTCTCTAAGCTTTTTCTGTATGGTAAAAAGCTGGCTTCAGGGCTTGGCGCCGTGTCCGAAGGGTTTTATTTGGTCTATCGACATGGCTTGTATAAAGACATTAACAATCCACAAAATACCCGTTACGTGCAGTATTTCTGTCGTCGACTGTGCAAGGTTTTTAACATTGATGTGCATGTCCACGGGGATATTCCACGTAAGCCTGCACTTTGGGTCAGCAATCATATTTCATGGTTAGATGTTGCGGTTTTAGGTTCAGGCGCACGAGTTTTCTTTTTGGCCAAGGCTGAAATTGAAAAATGGCCTGTGTTTGGCAAGCTGGCAAAAAGTGGTGGAACTTTGTTTATTCAACGTGGTTCAGGCGATTCCATCAAAATTCGAGAGCAAATTACAGCGTTTTTAAAACAAGATATTCCTGTGTTGTTTTTCCCGGAAGCGACCACGACCGATGGTTCTAAAGTGAAAAAGGTGCATGGACGTATATTAGGCGCAGCAATTGAGGCCCAGCGTGATGTGCAAATTTGTTTGATTTGCTATGTGAATCAACAGGGCGAACTTGACCAAGTCTCTCCGTTTATCGGTAACATTAGTTTTGCCGAGCATGTTAAAAAAGTACTAGAAATGCCAAAAGTCACGGCACATTTAGTTGCGCTCCCAGCCATTTGTACCGCAGGACATACGGTTGAGAGTTTAACGGCACTGGTCCAACAAAAAATGGTGCAAGGTTTGGCTGATTTACATCACAAAGTTTTGAAGTCCCAACCCAACATGCAACAAGCTTGAAGGCTTACATAAAGCCTTCAATTGGTAGCCAAGAGACGACTTTGAGACCAGCACGTTTGAGCCAATTCATTTTGGGTTCAGTGGTATAGGTTTTGGTAGAGCCATCAGCTTGTTTGATTTGCCAGTTAATGTTTTTATTTGCATCTAAAACCAGCTTATAGGCATATTTACTGAGGTTTTGGTCCATGGTGTAGTGTACCGCTTTGGCCAGCGGTGGACTGTTCAGTAAAACCCCAATTTCTGTATTTAAGTTGGCAGAGCGGGGATCAAAATTAAATGAACCAATAAAAACCTGTTTCTCATCAATGGCCATGAGTTTGGCATGTAGACTCGAGCGGCTTAATCCTTTGATGCTGACTTTGGCTTTTTTCGAAATTTCTTCATTGTTTTCGTTTAGGGCTTCGGCCGCAGGCGTGGCTAAAAACTCATAGAGTTGAACACCGCTTTCCAGCAAGTCTTCACGATATTTTCCATAGAACGCATGCACCAACGGCACATCATTGGCTTTAAATGAGTTGGTCAGTACGCGAACTTGAATGTCACTCTGTGCTAGGTTTGCCAAATGCTTTTTGCCTTTACGTTCCGGGACAAAATAGGCCGAAATAATGTCGATGCTTTCCATTGGCTTTTCTAAATGGGTTTGCAACTGGAAGTTTAAATGTTCTTCTTTTTTTGCCCGTGATTTGATTTTACTCGGTGAGTCTTTCACCACTTCGGCTTTGACCCAATCGAATTGGATACTATCATTTAACCAGTGTTCAAAGGCTTGCGAACGATTGGCTAGATCGAGATAATTTTGTACAGTCACTTCCTGATAGTGCTGCGCTAACTGGTTTTTTAAACCTTCATAACGCAAGCTGTAATGGTTGGCGTTGACAATTTGACGCACTGGAAAGGCATAATCGTCATTCCAGTATTCATCGAAAGAATGCACAATTTCATCTGAGGCAGAGCCCACCAACATTACATCAACATCGGAAAACTGATAACTGTCGCTGACGTTATAATATTGATTGCTCATGTTGCGCCCACCAATCAACGAAATTTGATTATCGGCAATGAAACTTTTATTGTGCATACGACGGTTGATGCGTTTTAAGTTTAAGACCATATCCATGGCACGATAGTGACGGAAGCGGTAGGGGTTATACAGTTTAATGTCGATGTTGGTGTGTTGATCGAGTGCTAAATAGATGCCTTCCATTTTCTTGGCATTGTTATCATCGATCAGTAAGCGAACCTTCACTCCACGATCGGCGGCTTTCAAAATAGAATAAAGCGCTAAAGAACCAATACGATCATTGTCCCAAATATAGTATTGTAGATCTAATGTCTTTTCTGCTTTATCAATGAGATGGATACGTGCAGCCAATGCCTCGAGC
This sequence comes from Acinetobacter sp. TYF_19, assembly GCF_043105125.1. Classification (NCBI taxonomy): domain Bacteria; kingdom Pseudomonadati; phylum Pseudomonadota; class Gammaproteobacteria; order Moraxellales; family Moraxellaceae; genus Acinetobacter; species Acinetobacter sp. TYF_19. The sequence continues at coordinate 115,637 of NZ_JBICLH010000062.1, read as the reverse complement.
GGGTTGTAAAGAACATGAAAGCCCGTCAGTCCTGGATTTTGCTCACGCAAAGGCAGTACGATTTTACCTAAACTGGTTTGATCTGTTGGTAGATCAAAGGCATAGACGGGCGTCTGCGGTATCTGTTTAGGTAAGGTATTACACGCGGGAACAGTCAAAACCATACAGCTCAGCAACAACAATTTGGCATTTTGCTGAGTCGAAGATGAACGGAATGAAGTTTGTTTTGCTAAGCCGTGAGGTTTTTCCATCATCATAAAGTCTATAAATTTGGTTTGAGTATAATTCTGAGCTGTGAAAAGATAAACAGAAGATTATGTGTTCTTGATGAACAAATTGTGAGTAAAAGTCTATGATCAATACACACTCCGTCGTGTTCTATTTTTATATTGCGATGGCCTTGCTTGCAGGGTGGGCGGTGTATCAGGCATGGATCAGTCAAACCAATACGGAGACGATTCATCCGTTTAAAGCCTTTGTGCATTTATTGGCTTTTTATCTTTCGTATTTACTCATTCCTTTGTTTTTCTTTAGCATATACGCAGGTTTTCAGGGCTATTATTCATGGCATGAAGCTATTTTTGTATTTTTGGTCAGTGGTATATTGTGCTATGCACGTTTCATTGAACCACATTTTGTGCATGTCAAAACCACTCAATATCAAATTCAAAAAGATTATAAATTACTCAAACCCGTCCGTATCGCCTTAATTGCCGATTTACATATTGGTCTATTTTCAGGGCATGAGCGGCAGCTGAAAACCATTGTCAAACGAGTCAATGAGCAAAAGCCTGATTTGGTGGTGGTTGCAGGGGATTGGACTTATGAACCCGAAAATAAACTGGCAGAAGAGTTAGAGGTGTTAAAGCAAATCAATGCACCTGTCTATTCAGTCAATGGTAACCATGACGAACAATATCCTGGACCACCAATTCAAAATTTATTAAGACATGCTTTGAAGGTCAACAATGTCATTGATATTGAAGGTCAGATTGTGGAATTCGAAGAATTTCGTCTGATGGGTGTTGGGGATTTGTGGGCAGGTAAGGCAGATATGCGTTTTATGCCGCATTTACCGCGAGACAAACCTTGGGTGATTTTGTCGCATAATCCTGACACGGTCGATATGGTACCTGCTTTACCCAGTCGTCCTTTAATGCTTTCAGGTCATACGCATGGTGGTCAAGTTGAGCTGCCATGGCTTACAGATTATGTGATGAAGAAGGTGTCTATATTAGGACACAAAAAAGGTTTGTACCGACATGAACATGCGGATGTGTTTGTCACGGTTGGAACAGGCATGGTGGGTGTGCCGTTTCGTTTTCGTGTACCACCGACCATCGATATTATTGAACTGATTTAAGTTGGGCTTAGAACCAATAAAAAATAAAGCTTAAAACCAAAATGACCACAGCCAAGATAATCCAAAGGTTGTGGTTTTTTGTATGGAGCTCTTGTAGGTCTTGTATTGCATCGAGGTTATTCACTGCTGTGCTATGCGGGCTTTGTGGCTGTTGTTGTGTAAAGCTCCGTCCTTCAGACACAAGGGAGCTGTGGTGTCTTAGTTCAGCGGTTGATATGCGTGGTTGTTGATGTCGTTTATGGCGATACATGCTTTTTAGTGCAGCATCATGCCGCTTCGTGAGTTCAGTCACGATCTCTTGTGCATCATCGTATTGAAAAGCGGTATGTGTGGCGATGTATTGAATGGCTTGAATAATTTTATTTTCTTCAACTAATACGATGACATCAAGGAGTTGTTCATTGGTGAGTTGTTGTATTTTTTCATCCATTTTTCGGTCCTATTCATCTGTATCTTTCTCTATTTTTGAAGTAAAACGACAGATTTTAAATATGGTTTTTGTAGCGTTTGTTAACGCATTGGTATAAAAAAACCAGCATCATTGTGCTGGTTTTTAGGCATCAAATTCAGGGTTAAATTTGATTATTTACATCATCATTTTTGGTTTCACGGATCATTAAGAACGCACATAAAGACAGAAGCGATGCCGCCGTGAGGTAGTAACCTACTGCGTGTAAACCATAGGTGGTTGCAAGCTTGGTGGCAATGAGAGGTGCAAATGATGCCCCAAAGATCCCCGCAAGATTAAAAGTCAGCGCTGAACCTGTATAACGAACGGATATTGGAAAAATCTCAGAGAGCACGGTACCAATCGGTCCATAGGTTAAACCCATGATGGATAAACCAATACACAGGAACAAGAACACAATAAGGGTACTGCCTGATTCCAACATGCTTGAGAATACTAAACCAAATAACGCCGCAGCAATACAGACTGCAATAGACGTGGTTTTACGACCAAATTTTTCCGCAAAAACTGCAGACAAGGGGATGAATGCAGCAAAGCACAGGGTTGCGACCAGTTGAAGTTGTAAGAACTGTTCGCGGGTGTAACCCAGCTGTTTGGTACCCCATTGTAAAGCAAATACCGTCGTGAGGTAGAAGACCACAAAGGTGCAGATGGCTGCAATGGTACCTAAAATCAACATGCCCCAGTGCTTGGTCATCACTTCTTTAAACGGAATGTTAACTTCTTTTTGCTTGTCTAAAACTTTCTGGAACGCGGGGGTTTCATGGAGTTGTAAACGAATCCACAGACCTACAATTACCAATAACGCACTTGAGATAAAGGGAATACGCCAGCCCCAAGTCATGAACGCTTCTTCAGTCATAAAATGACCCAGCGTTAAGAATGAACCAGTTGCTAAGATAAAGCCAATCGGCGCGCCCAGTTGGGGAAACATACCATACCAAGCACGCTTACCTTCAGGTGCATTTTCTGTGGCAAGCAATACCGCACCCGACCATTCACCACCTAAGCCGAGTCCTTGACCTAAACGACACAGTGCAAGTAGTAATGGCGCGGCAATTCCAATTTGTGCATAGGTGGGTAATAAGCCGATACACACAGTTGAAAGTCCCATGGTCAGCAAAGCTGCAACCAAGGTCGCCTTTCGGCCGATACGATCACCTAAATGTCCAAAGAGTGCAGCGCCAATCGGGCGTGCAATAAAGGCAATCGCGAAGGTTGCCAAAGACTGAATGGTTGCGGTCATTGGATCGGTACTTGCTGGAAAGAACAGGTAAGGAAAAATAATGACAGCCGCAGTGGCATAAATATAAAAATCGAAGAATTCGATAGTTGTACCTACCAGACTGGCTGTAAGTACGCGGAATTTTGAGTTTACAGGCTGCTGTTCAGCAACAGCAGTATTTAATGACGCCATGGTAGACCTTACACTTAAAAAATAGTCGAACTGAGTTTTAAAAGCGTCATCTTTTTAAAAAAGGCGTAATTTTTTAAAAAAATACGAATGTTCCTCGGGCAGACTACGGAATTAGGGTTACTAAAAAATGTAGTGTGCGCGGGTTATATCACGTAAAGATAGATGGACAGGAAATGTGATCCTGCACCAATCAATACAAAAATATGCCAGATAGCGTGCGTATATCTTACCTTTTTTAGCGCATAAAACAATGCACCGATGGTATAGGAAAGTCCACCAATGATTAAAAAAGTCAAAGCTGGTTTAGATAAAAAACGTTGCATATCATCCATTACCAGCACAGCCAGCCAACCCATAAGCAGATAAGCAATCAGTGAAATTTTTTCAAAGCGATGAATGAAAACTAACTTGAATAGTGTACCAATGAGAGCAATCACCCAAAGTGCAATGAGTAGGTAATGGGCTTTTTGCGTGGGCAGTGCGATAGACAAAAATGGAGTGTAGGTGCCTGCAATTAGATAATAAATAGCAGTGTGATCTAATTTTTTATACCAGCCGCGACGCTCTGGAGATTCCGCAAAATGATACAAGCTTGATGCGGCAAATAATAAAAATAGGCTCAAAGCATAGACCCAGAGCCCGATCCACTGCGCTGTTTCTAAGTAAGACCCTTTGATAATCAACAAAATACCTGCTATGAGTGCAAGAGCTGCACCAATAGCATGGCTAATAAAATTGATTCTTTCTTCAGCAGGATCGTAGTTGACAACAGGGTGAACGCTCATAAGTCATGTGCATTTTTATAAAATATACAACTGTATCGTAATTCAAATTTGCATTTAGCGTAAGACGCTTTAAAATTTAATCGCAATTCTTTTTTTGGTTTCTATTATGACCGTTTCGGTATCGTCCTCTGCACAAGAGCAGCAATTCCTTCAAGCCTTTCAGAAAGCGCTTGAATCTCAAAGTTTTGATCGGATGATTCTAAGTCAATATCAGGGTGAACTAGAGCAACTCGAGAAGATGACTTTTCGGGTGGTGATGTTGCAAGGACAGGCTGTATTGAGCTGTTTATATCGCCATAAAACCCAAGATGTCACCAAAAATTATTCATTAGACACAGCACTTGATACGGTAACTGCACTTTTGGCGCAGTGTAAACAAGCCAATCTGCTGACAACTGAACAAGAGTTGCAACTGAAGAAGAACAAGAAAAAAGCCATGCTGACACAAAGTAAAAATAAAACGGTAACCAAAGCTGTTGAACAGCAAGGCCATGACCGTGTCAAACAGCGTTTTATCGATCAAGACAGCTATTTCTTACAGCCGCTTGGTATTACCGATGCAAAAGCGCACATCATTCCCAGTATGGCGCGTAAGTGGAAGCAGATTAATAAGTTTGTCGAAATTTTCTCAGGAGCATTAAGTCATATTCAACTGCCTGAACAACTGCGCGTGGTCGATTTTGGCTCAGGAAAAGGCTATTTAACTTTTGCTTTGTATGATTATTTGCTGAAGCAAGATCTGAACCCTTTTGTGACTGGGGTGGAGCTAAACAGCAAGATGGTGGAATTCTGTCAGGAGGTTGCGAACAAGTCGGATTTTCAGCAACTTGATTTTTTTCAGGGTGATGTTCGGACTTACCAACCTGAACGCCTCGATGTGATGATCGCGTTACATGCATGTGATGTCGCGACGGACTTTGCAATTCATACCGGCATTCGTTTAAATGCTGAAATGATCATGTGTGCGCCGTGTTGTCATAAAGAATTACGTCCACAGCTGAAAGCTCCACTCGTGTTGCAACCGATGTTGCAGTTTGGCATTCATGCAGGACAGCAAGCTGAAATGCTGACGGATACTATTCGTGCCTTATTACTCAAAGCCTATGGCTATGAAACCAAAGTGTTTGAGTTTGTAGCACTTGAGCATACCAGCAAGAATAAAATGATTTTGGCAACCAAGCGTAAGGATTATCAAGCGCCTGATGTTGCTGTCTTGGCGCAAATTCAAGCCTTGAAAGAGATGTATGGTATTCAAAAGCATTCACTGGAATTGCTGTTGAATGATCAATGGGATCAGCAAGATGTAGGCTGTAAATGCTGATCTGAACATCACTTTTTAGTGCAATGACCAATACAAAGATAATTTATAGGGAAATGAAAATGCCAAGCTTGAGAATTACGCACGGAACATGGGAAGAGTCGCAACGGGCTGCGAAAATGATTCGTGAGCAGGTCTTTATTCAAGAGCAAAACATTGCTGCTGAAGATGAATGGGATGAGCAAGATGAAATAGCAGTTCATTTTGTGGTCTATGAACAAGATCAAGCCATCGCCACCGCACGACTTTTGCAAAATCATAGTATTGGTCGTGTTGCAGTTTTAAAGTCACATCGCGGTTTGGGCGTGGGCAAAGTCCTGATGCAGGCGGTGATTGCATATGCTCAACAACAACAGCGTCCATTTTTAGTCTTATCCTCTCAAGTACATGCGCAAGCGTTTTATCAGGCTTTGGGCTTTATGCAAGAGGGTGAGGAGTATTTGCATTGTGGTATTCCACATATCCACATGCGTTTATCATCCATAAAAAAGCCCTGATCTTTCAGGGCTTTTTTATTAGTAACAGCATATTAGTGACCATGTTCAGATGACATTTTCGCGTGTTCATCAGCATTCATACTGTGCTCATCAGCGGTTACATGTTCTGTGGTGTCTTCAGACGCTGCTTGAGCTCTTGCTTCACGCGCTTCTTTATCCGCTTGTGCTTTGGCAATGGCTTCTTCAGACATTGCAGGCGCATTTTTAAAAGCATGTTGCTGAGAGTTTTGCTGCGTTTGCTGACTTGGCATATAGTCAGGCTCATTGGTGATCGCAAGGTAGAAGATACCTAAGAAAATTCCACTTAAAATGAAAGCAATAATCAGTGCTTTCCAACCCCATGGTGATTTTTCAGGAGAAGTATTGTCAGTCATGTGCAACAGCCCAATTGAATAATAATAAATCTAAAACTATGTAACTTTATAACACAAAAAATGAGTTCCGGTGCGAAAATAATGCACTAAGATAGGTCAAAATTAAAAGATGAATCAGTATTTTAATTGGTTTTCTCCAAGAGAATAAAAAAAGGGATCTATGGATCCCTGATTTTTAAGTCAGCATTTTAATGGATTTGCCCAGATGGCAATGATTGAGTGAGTAATTGCGGTGCTTTAAAACGCTCACCGTATTTCGCTTCAAGCTGATTGGCACGTTGCAACGCTTTGTCTAAACCATATTGATTTAAAAACTGAATTGCTCCCCCTGTCCACGGCGCAAAGCCAATCCCAAAGATCGAACCGATATTGGCATCAATTACAGACTCAAGGACATTTTCTTCATAACAACGTAACGTATCTAGCGATTGTACAAATAGGAAACGATCTATCATTTCTTGTTCAGAAATATCAATCTCTTTTTTCCAATGACTCAAACCATCCCAAAGCTGTTTCTTGCCACCTTCTGGATAATCATAGAAACCTGCACCAGCAGCTTTACCTTTACGATCAAAAGTATGAATCATGGTTTGAATCACATCATCTGCACCTGAGCGTGGTAAATCTTTACCCTCGGCCTGCAATGCCTTACGCGTTTCATTGGCAACATGTTCAGAAAGGGTTAATGCAACTTCATCTTGAATGGCCAATGGGCCAACGGGCATCCCCGCTTTCAACGCAGCCATTTCGATACGTGCTGGGTGTACACCTTCATGCAGTAAACGTAAACCTTCCTGAACAAAAGTACCAAATACGCGACTGGTGAAGAAGCCACGGCTATCATTCACAACAATCGGGGTTTTACCAATTTGCTGTACATAGTCATAGGCTTTTGCCAAAGTTTCAGCAGAAGTGTTTTTGCCTTTAATGATTTCAACCAATTGCATTTTATCAACTGGGCTAAAGAAATGTAGGCCAATAAAATTTGCCTGATCTTTCGAAGCTTTTGCCAAACCTGTAATCGGTAATGTCGAGGTATTTGAAGCCATCACACCACCATCCACAAGGAAAGTCTCAGCTTCTTGAGTGACTTTGGCTTTGAGTTCTTGATTTTCAAATACTGCTTCAATCATTAAATCACAGCCTTTTAAATCTTCCGCAGATGCCGTTGCAGTAATCAAGCTTAAAACCTGATCACGCTTTTCAGCCGTCATACGTCCTTGTGATACTTTTTTATCTAGCAGTTTTTGGCTATAGGCTTTCCCTTTTTCTGCATTTTCAATAGAGGTATCTTTCAATACCACAGCAACACCTTTAATTGCTGTTGAATAAGCGATCCCTGCGCCCATCATCCCTGCACCAAGCACACCAACTTTGGTCGCTTGCCATTTTGCAACATCTTTAGGACGACTTGCACCTGCTTTAATTGCATTTAATCCATGCCAAAAAGTACCAATCATATTTTTTGAAATTTGACCTGTCGCCAGATAGGTAAAATAACGTGATTCAATGGTCAGTGCCGTATCCACATCCACCTGTGCACCTTCAACCGCAGCCGCCATGATGGCTTCAGGCGCTGGATAACATCCTTTGGTTTTATCACGTAACATTGCTGGAGCAATCGCAAGCATTTGCGCAACTGCAGGTGTTTTAGGATCACCACCCGGAATTTTATACCCTTTCACATCAAACGGTTGTTGTGACTTTGGATTAGCTTTTACCCAAGCAATCGCTTTATCCATCAACTCTTCAGGTGTTTCCGCCGTGTCTTGGATTAAACCTAGAGATTTCGCTTTATCCACACCAAACTGCTTACCTTCCATTAAAAAAGGAAAAGCATTTTGTAAACCTAAAAGGCGTACCATACGCACGATACCACCACCACCCGGCAGTAGGCCTAAAGTCACTTCTGGCAAACCAAATTTTGTTTTAGGATCATTCAATGCGATACGTGCATGACAGCCTAAAGCAATTTCCCAACCGCCACCCAAAGCCGTACCATTCAATGCTGCTACAACAGGTACACCTAAAGTTTCGATATAACGAAACTCGGTTTTCATTTTCTGAACCATTTCAAAAAATGGTGTGGCATCTTCAGGTTGTGCTTGAATCAATTCATCTAAATCACCGCCTGCAAAGAAAGTTTTCTTCGCTGAACGGAAAATAATCCCAGTAATTGACGTTTCAGATTTCAGTTTAGAAACAATGTTTTCTAAAGCTACACGGAAATCACCATTCATGGTATTTGCAGATTGATTCGGAGAATCTAAAGTCAGAATAATAATGCCATCGTCATTTTTTAGATATTGAATTGCGCTCATTATTATTCTCCTTATACCAACTCAATAATGGTCGCAATACCCATGCCACCACCTACACATAATGTTGCCAAGCCACGCTTTTTACCTTGACGTTCTAATTCATCCAGCAATGTTCCGAGAATCATTGCACCCGTCGCACCCAATGGATGCCCCATCGCAATTGCGCCACCATTTACATTAACTTTATCGCTTGGCACTTTTAATTCCGTCATAAAACGCATCACTACAGATGCAAAAGCTTCATTGACTTCAAATAGATCAATATCGTCAATGCTTAAACCGGCTTTTGCCAATGCTTTACGAGCAGCAGGTGCAGGCCCAGTCAGCATAATGGTTGGATCTGAACCGACCAACGCCGTTGCCAAGACTTTGGCACGTGGTTTTAAACCTTGTTCTTTGACCGCTTTCTCAGAAGCAAGCAATACAAGCGCTGCACCATCGACAATGCCTGATGAGTTTCCTGCATGATGCACATGATTAATTTTTTGCGCTTCTGGATATTGTTGTAATGCAATCGCATCAAAACCCATTGCACCCATCATTTCAAAACTTGGATTGAGCTTTGCTAAACCTTCTGCTGTTGTGGTTGGTTTAATAAATTCATCTTGGTCTAAAATGGTCACGCCTGCTTTATCTTTGATGGCAACGACTGATTGATTAAAATAACCCGCAGCTTGCGCCGCCGCCGCTTTACGTTGAGAATTTGCTGCAAATGCGTCGACATCTGAACGCGTATAACCATCCAGTGTTGCAATTAAATCAGCACCAATCCCTTGGGGTATAAAATGTGATTTTAAATTGGTTTCAGGGTCTAATGCCCACGGTCCACCATCGGAACCCATTGGGATACGTGACATCGACTCTACGCCACCAGCAACAACCACATCTTCCCAACCTGAACGTACTTTTTGCGCTGCCATATTGACAGCTTCAAGACCTGACGCACAAAAGCGATTGATTTGTACACCCGCAACATCATTGTCCCAACCTGCTGCAATTGCCGCAGTTTTCGCAATATCACCGCCTTGATCAGCTATTGGTGTGACACAACCCAAGATTATGTCATCTACTTTAGAAGTATCTAAATGATGACGATCTTTGAGTTCATTCAATAATGTGGTCAGCAACGTAATAGGTTTCACTTCATAAAGTGAACCATCTTTCTTTCCCTTTCCGCGTGGTGTGCGAATGGCATCAATGATATAAGCCTCGCTCATAGCTGTTCCTTTTATCACTTTTAAGTTGTTATGTCCTTGAGTGTACAAATTAATCGCCGTGATGCAATGACTAGAACGGGTCAGGCTAGATGAAGATTTTTGCCAATAGCCTGAGTTTAGGGCATAAAAAAACCCAAGATCGAAATCTTGGGTTTAGCAATGTGCCGAACCGTCGTCAAACTAAAAAATTAGTGATAACCGTGTAGTTGGCGATATAAACCAGGTGTGACGCCTGTCCATTTTTTAAAGGCACGGTGGAAGGTGCTGGTTTCACTAAAGCCCACTTGTTGTGCCACATCTTCCAACGTCAAACCCGGATTTAACAGCAGGTGAATCGCGGCATCACGACGTAATGCATCTTTCACGCCTTGGTAACTTTTACCTTCAGCCGCTAAGCGACGACGCAACGTTTGAGGAGATAAATACAACATGGAAGCCACATCGTTCAGCGTTGGCATTTCCTCACCAATTTGACTCTTTAACACATCACGAATACGTGAAGTGAGGGAGTTGGTGTTTTTAAATTTCACTAACAACTGTGCAGGAGCTGCTTTTAAGAACTCTTCTAACGTTTCTTCATTCTGACGAATTGGTAAGTCCAAATAATCTGCGGCAAAAGTGATTTCTGTACGCGGCATATCGAACTGCATCACAGGTGCGAAGAATAAGGCATCATATTCATCTGCATGTGCAGGACGTTCATAGCCAAAATGTACACGTTCAAGTGGTAAACGACGTTCAATCAACCAAGAAGCAAGACCATGCCAAATCATCAACATACTTTCAGTGATAAAGTGATCTGGGTCCATTGATTTTGGAATCTGGGGAACGAGACGTGCTTCGTGCTTGTCGCGCTCTAATGTCACCGACCATTCATCACCAAACAGTTTATAAAACTGTGAAGACAGTTCTAAAGCATCCCCTAAGGTCTTGGCATGAATAATCAACTGGCACATGATGGCAAATGTACCTAGACGACGTGGTTGTTTGTCAAAACCAACATGTTCGTCTTGGGTGACCATCCATAACATTTTAACGAAGCGAGTATATTGTTCTGGAGAAATACGGGCTTTAGGCTGACGCAGCAGTTCTGCCTCAATGCCAACGTGAGAAAGTAATGTTTCGACATCCATGCCGAGACGTTTTACGCCAGTTAAAGCCGCATTGACGAAATGGATACTAATGGTATCACGGCTCATATTTAATCCTTCAGTCTCTTTTATATTCACTTGCGTTTGACCTAAATGACGCTAAAAAAATAAGTTTAGGCAATTTACACTAAAGTTTTTTGCCTTTTTACATGTTAAATTGCCGAAATGATCAAGGTAAATGGCTGAACATGACATTGTTTTGTTGCTTTTATATTTCTAAAATAGCTAAAAAATCAACATAAAAAGAGTAAAAAGTAGCATGGATATGGCATTGAAAGGATTGAAAGTTCTCGATTTTTCTACACTTTTACCGGGACCGTTTGCAACAATGTATTTGGCAGACTTAGGTGCAGAAGTGATCCACATCGAGTCTCCAACTCGACCTGATCTGATCCGTTTAATGCCACCTTATGCCAATGGACAGGCCACAGCACACAGTTATCTCAACCGAAATAAGCATTCGGTAGCACTGGATTTAAAAGATCCTGCCAATATTGAACTGATCAAGTCGAAAATTTTAGACTATGACATTGTGATTGAGCAATTCCGCCCGGGGGTAATGCAAAGACTGGGACTTGACTATCAAACTTTATCTGAAATTAATCCGCGCTTGATCTATTGTTCCATTACGGGTTATGGGCAAACAGGTTTATATCAAAATAAAGCAGGGCACGATATCAACTATGTGGCTTTGTCTGGGATCGCAGGACATAGCGGCCGACAGCACAGTGGTCCTCCTCCTTTGGGAATTCAAATTGCGGATATTGCAGGCGGGTCATTACATAGCGTGATAGGAATACTCGCAGCTGTGATCGAAAGGCAGCGTAGTGGCATAGGGCAGTATATTGATATCTCTATGACTGACTGTGTGGTGGGGCTCAGTAGCATGGCTGCAGCGGCGAGCTTAGCAGGACAGGAAAAGCAAGGGCCGGAGCAAAGCTATCTCAATGGTGCGACTTTTTATGACTATTATGAAACGCAAGATGGCCGCTATTTGTCGATTGGGAGTTTAGAGCCACAGTTTTTACACGGACTGGCAGAAATTTTAGAGTTGCCGATTGTGGCTGAAAAAGGCGCCTCACTGGCAACTGACGACCGTCAGGTGGTGAAACAAGCGATAAAAGCCAAGATTAAAACCCAAGATTTTGCTGTATGGAACGCAATTTTTCAGTCACGGGATGTCTGTGTTGAGCCTGTATTGAAGCTGGATGAAGCACTCGATTCGCAACTGGCAAGAGACCGAAAATGGATTGTTGCTGTGCCTTTAGAAGAGGGGAGTACAAAAAGCGAACAACAATTAGCTTGTCCAATCAAGTTTTCACGTTCAAAAATAAGGTATGAATTTATAGGGAAATCTTTGGGTTTTGACTCTTTGTAAATATCATATAGCGATAATTTAACCAGTTTTAAAACAATAATCTAACAAAAACAATGGGTCTTTATACAAATAGCAAGTATCATATCAATTGGTTGTAAAATTGTAAGAAAGGTCACCAATTATGAATAAATGTAATAGAAGTTGGTGTTTAACGGTGAGTTTATTAACACTCAGCTGTTGCCTGCAAACTGTATATGCTGCAAATGCATTCGAGGTACAAAGCCCTTGGATGCTCGGTGATTGGAATGGTCAACGCACCGCATTGCAAGAAAAAGGCTACGATTTTAGCTTTGGTTATACGGGGGAGATGGCAACTTTACTCGATGCTTCACGTTCTTCAAATCATGGTACTGAATATGCAGACCAGTTTGCATTTGGTACGCACTTCGATTTAGACAAAATTTTGGGTTGGCAGGATACTGAGGCTCAAATCACCATTACTGAGCGTAATGGACGTTCACTTTCTCAAACTTCCGATGCTTTAGATGGACATTTAAGTTCTACTCAAGAAGTGTGGGGACGTGGACAAACGTGGCGTTTAACGGATTTGTGGATTAAGAAAAAGTTCATGGATCAAAAGTTGGACATCAAAGTCGGTCGTTTTGGTGAAGGTGAAGACTTCAACAGTTTCGACTGTGATTTCCAAAACCTTGCGCTCTGTGGCTCTCAAGTTGGTAACGGGGTCGGTGACCAGTGGTACAACTGGCCTGTCAGCCAATGGGCTGCGCGAGTCAAATATAACCTTCGGCCAGACCTGTATGCACAAGTTGGGGTGTATGAATATAACACTGAAAACTTAGAACGTGGCAAAGGCTGGAACTTAAGTACTGACGGTTCGCAGGGGGCCATTATTCCTGCTGAAGTGGTGTGGCAACCTGCTGTAGGTGTAAATAAGTTACCTGGCGAATATCGTGCGGGTTATTACTACAGTTCTGCAGATGCCACAGATATTCAAAACCCAAAGCAAACCTCACATAAACAAGGGGGCTGGGTCGTTGCCAAGCAGCAATTCACAGCACATCGCGGTGATTCTGCGCGTGGTTTAACAGGTTTTGTGAATCTCACACTACATGATTCAGATACCAATACGGTTCGCGACATGCAGAACATTGGTTTGGTCTATAAAGGTGCTTTTGATGCTCGCCCTCAAGATGAAATCGCGATTGGCCTAGCCCGTATTAATATCAATGATGATGTCAAGGACGCGAATATTGTCAATAACAGCGTCAAAGCCCGTTTACAAGGTGAAGAGTATGATGCCGAGATTTACTACGGTATTCATGCAGCCAACTGGTTAACCATTCGTCCCAATATCCAATATATCCGCCATGTAGGCGCATATAAAAATGGTGAAAATGCATGGGTGGGCGGAATTAAATTCCAGACTGCATTTTAGTTTCTAGATCGATAAGTATTTGTCCAGCAAGGTTGATAAAAACTTTTAACGGTTGTTCAAAGCATAAAACTGTTCGAAATAAGTCGTTTGGACAGATACTTAAAATCTAAAAACTGTCTAGGTGTTCATATCGATATTAAAACGATATGAGCTTTTAACAGAATCTAAGAAAAAGGTGGTCAATATGAGTACTCCGTCTTCAGGTTCAGGGCTTAAAACTTTTACAGCTGTGATTGCTGTAATCTTTGGTTTAGTCCTGCTGATAGGAGGGATTTATCTTGCAGTGCTTGGTGGGTCTTGGTACTACATCATTGCAGGTTTACTCTTCATCGTGACTGCAGTTCTACTGCAAAAATTAAAAAGTACGGCATTAATCGTTTATGCGTTGCTGGTCTTGGGTACAGTGATGTGGGGCTTATGGGAAGTGGGTTCAGACTTCTTTGCCTTAGCGCCACGTTTAGATATCCTTGGTTTATTTGGCTTATGGCTACTCATTCCAGCGGTCACACGCGGTTTTTACAACGCTAAAAGTGCAAAACTGGTTTTAACAGGTTCATTGGCAATTACCATTGCAGTGATGATCTATGCTGTGTTTAATGACCCTCAAGAAATTCGAGGTGAACTGAGCAGCAAGCAACCTGCAACCGCACAGTCCATTCCGGGTGTTGCTGATGGCGACTGGCCTGCTTATGGTCGTACTCAGTCTGGTTTGCGTTATTCTCCTTTAACGCAAATTAATTCTGAGAATGTTAAAGATTTAAAAGTGGCTTGGACCTATAACACAGGTGACTTTAAAACAGAAAATGACTCTGGTGAAACCACCAATCAGGTCACCCCAATTAAAGTTGGGGACAATATGTATATCTGTACCACGCACCAAAAACTTGTTGCACTTGACCCTGCTACAGGTAAGGCGAAATGGACTTTTGATCCGAAACTTAAAGCGGACAATACTTTTCAGCACTTAACCTGTCGTGGTGTGTCTTATTATGATGCGAACAATACGGCTGGTTTTGAAGCCAGCTTGCAGCATAAAAAGTCATCGTCTGCGCTATGTCCACGTAAAGTAATCCTACCTGTGAATGATGGCCGTTTAGTTGCCATCAACGCTGATACTGGTGAGCGTTGTACTGACTTTGGTAAAAATGGTGAAGTCGATTTACAAAAAGATATGCCGTTCCCTTATCCAGGCGGTTATATCCCAACGTCGCCACCTGTGGTCACAGGCACGACGATTATTATTGCGGGTTCAACCACAGATAACTATTCAACTGAAGAACCTTCAGGTGTGATCCGTGGTTATGATGTGAATACGGGTGCATTGTTGTGGGTCTTTGACACAGGTGCAGAAGATCCGAACGCAATTCCAGCTCCAGGTCAAAAGTATGTTCAAAACTCACCGAATGCATGGGCACCATTAGCCTATGATGCGGCTTTGGATATCGTTTACATTCCAACGGGTGTGGGTACGCCAGATATTTGGGGCGGTAACCGTACTGAGTTGCATGAGCGTTATGCCAACTCAATGCTGGCATTGAATGCTTCAACAGGTAAGTTGGTGTGGAACTTCCAAACCACGCATCATGATTTGTGGGATATGGATGTACCATCACAGCCGACATTGACGGATATTAAAGATAAGTCAGGCAAAATGGTTCCTGCCATTTACGTATTAACGAAAACAGGTAATGCCTTTGTTCTAGACCGTCGTACTGGTGCAGCCATTGTTCCAATTACAGAAAAACCTGTACCACAAACAGTGAAACGTGGGCCGCAAACCAAAGGTGAGCGTTACTCTGCGACACAACCTTTCTCTGACTTTGACCTTGCGCCAAAAGAGAAACTGACGGATAAGCAAATGTGGGGTGCAACCATGTTTGACCAGTTGATGTGCCGTGTGTCTTTCCACAAACTGAACTATGACGGTATTTATACCCCACCTTCAGAAAATGGAACTTTAGTTTTCCCAGGCAACTTGGGTGTATTTGAATGGGGCGGTATGTCCGTTAACCCTGATCGTCAAATCGCGGTGATGAACCCAATCGGTTTACCGTTTGTTTCTCGACTCATTCCAGCCGATCCAAACCGTCCGAAAACAGCCAAAGGTGCAGGCACCGAAGCGGGTGTACAACCGATGTATGGTGTGCCTTACGGTGTAGAGATCAGTGCGTTCTTGTCTCCATTTGGTTTGCCATGTAAACAGCCTGCTTGGGGCTTTGTGGCGGGTGTGGATTTAAATACTCACGAAGTTGCATGGAAACGTCGTATTGGTACGATCCGTGACAGCTTACCGGGGATTCAATTACCACCATTTAAAATGGGGGTTCCTATGCTTGGTGGTTCAATCTCAACTGCGGGTAATGTGATGTTTGTCGGTGGTACGCAGGATAATTATATCCGTGCCATCAACGTGACCAATGGTGATGAACTTTGGAAAGGTCGTCTACCAGCAGGTGGTCAAGCAACACCAATGACCTATGAAGCCAATGGCAAACAGTATGTGGTCATTATGGCGGGTGGTCATGGTTCATTTGGTACTAAGATGGGAGATGCTTTGGTGGCGTATGCCTTACCCGATGCAAAATAATCGTCTGTAGTTATTTAAACTTTAAAATAGCCTGATTCGTCAGGCTATTTTTATATGCAGTCGGTTTAAAAGGGCAAAGTGACGAGGAGGAAAGAATAGAAAAATTGAGTTCTACCCAGATAAGCCGAGTTTAAAATTTACGTGGTAGCAATGAATGAATTAGTGTGTATGTGATCAGGTGAACGGAGTTAGCTGAATAATGTATAAGTATCTAATAAAAAATACTTTAATCAGAAAAAACCTTTAGGATTAGGGACAAACAGTACATCTACTTATCCTTATCAATAAAACAGCTATGAAATATGTAAAAAACGCATTTTGTTGATAGTTTAAATCTCGTTATGCTGTCAGCCGTTATAATGAAACTACTAGCTGTACGCCATGTATTTATATACTGATTTCGATCAGCAACTGATCAATGAACGTGTTGCACAGTTCCGTGACCAAACGGAACGTTATTTAGCTGGAAAACTCACTGAAGATGAGTACCGCCCATTACGTCTTCAAAACGGTCTATATGTACAACGCTATGCGCCAATGTTACGTATTGCTGTGCCTTATGGCTTGATGAACTCAACGCAATTGCGCAAAGTTGCAGAACTTGCAACTGAGTTTGACCGTGGTTATGCACACGTTTCAACGCGTCAGAATATTCAGTTTAACTGGCCTGCGCTAGAAAATGTTCCAGACATGCTTCAAGAGCTCGCTTCTGTACAAATGCATGCAATCCAAACTTCGGGTAACTGTATTCGTAACACCACCACAGACCAATATGCAGGTGTGGTTGCTGGTGAAGTGGCTGACCCACGTCCAACGTGTGAATTGATCCGTCAATGGTCAACCTTCCACCCAGAGTTTGCCTTCTTGCCACGTAAGTTCAAGATTGCGGTATCAGCACTTGAAGAAACTGATCGTGCAGCAACCT
Source organism: Acinetobacter sp. TYF_19 (assembly GCF_043105125.1). Classification (NCBI taxonomy): domain Bacteria; kingdom Pseudomonadati; phylum Pseudomonadota; class Gammaproteobacteria; order Moraxellales; family Moraxellaceae; genus Acinetobacter; species Acinetobacter sp. TYF_19. The sequence continues at coordinate 98,439 of NZ_JBICLH010000062.1, read as the reverse complement.
CATTCCATGATATTGGGGTGTATATCGTTAAAAATGAAGCGGGCGAAATTGGCTATAAAATTAAAGTCGGTGGCGGCTTAGGTCGTACCCCTGTGATTGGTAGTTTCATTCGTGACTTCTTGCCACGTGAAGACCTGATTGCTTACTTAGAAGCCGTACTGCGTGTTTATAACTTACACGGTCGCCGTGATAACAAATACAAAGCACGTATTAAGATTTTGGTGAAAGCGTTGACGCCTCAAGTCTTTGCTGAAAAAGTCGAAGCTGAGTTTGCGCACACCATTAAAACTTTAAAAATTCAGCCTGAAATTTTGCAGAAATTAGACGAAGAATTTATACCGTTTGATTATCAAGATTATGCAGATGAAGATTTTTCTGAACAGTTTGCTGCACATCCGAAATTCAAACAGTGGTTCAATATCAATACCAATGCACATAAAGTGAAGGGCTACCGTATTGTAACGATTTCGTTGAAACGTACGGGTATTGCACCGGGTGACATGACCACTGAAGAGATGAATTTGATTGCAGACCTTGCAGACAAATACACCTTTGGTGAACTGCGGACCACGCATGAGCAAAATATTTCTTTGGTAGATGTGCCACAGAAGGATTTATTTGAACTGTGGACTATTCTTGAGAAAAACAATCTAGCGCGTGCGCACATTAGTTTCTTAACCGACATTATCTGCTGCCCAGGCGGTGACTTCTGTTCACTGGCAAATGCGAAATCGATTCCTATTTCAGAAGCGATTTCACGCCGTTTTGATGACTTAGATACCATTTATAACCTTGGCAAACTGGATCTGAATATTTCAGGTTGTATGAATGCATGTGGTCATCACCATGTGGGCAACATTGGTATTTTAGGTGTAGACAAAAAAGGCGCTGAATTCTACCAAATCACTTTGGGTGGTAATGCAGATCATGATGCTTCAATTGGTGACATCTTAGGCCCGTCATTTGCAGCTGAAGTGGTGCCGGACATTGTTGAAGAAATTTTAAATACTTATCTTGACCTTCGTGCTGAGGGTGAAGAATTCATCGATACTTATCGCCGTGTAGGCATTCAACCCTTTAAGGAGCGTGCATATGCTTAATACAGCACTACAAGTCCTCTCTAAAGATGGCTCGATTGCAGACAATACTTATCAAGTGATTGGTGAAGATGGTGTTTTACCGCAAGGTGATGTGGTTTTAACGGTTGAGCAGTTAGATCAATTAGCTGAAGTTTCGGGTAAAAAAGCACTACTGGTTACAGTCGATGCTTCTCCTGAAACGCATGCGTTCCCTTTAGATCAGCTAGATGCCATCTTTATTGATTTTGCCGGTTTTAACGATGGTCGTGGCTATTCATTTGCAGCGCTATTACGTCGCCAAGGTTTCCAAGGTGAACTACGTGCAACAGGTGATGTGTTTAAAGATGTCTTGAACTACATGAAACGTTCAGGCTTTGATACCTTTGTCATTAAAGAAGGTAAAGACATTCTTGAAGCTGCTGCGGGTTTAAATGATTTTAGAAATCCGTATCAAGCATCAACAGCCGTTGCACAAGCCAGTTATCAAACGGGCGCTTAATTTTTTAAGCAAGCAATGAAAAGCTGGACTTCGGTTCAGCTTTTTTGTATTTATACGCAGCATTTTTGATGAACAAATTGAAGAAAAAGAAACAGGTAAATTGGACATGATGGCACTTTTTGCAAAAATTAATCCCGGTGTCATTTGGCTACTTATTGCTATTGCTACAGATGTGCTTTCGACTTTTTATTCCGCAAAAGGTAATGGCTTGGTCAATAAATTGGATCAGGGCATTGCACTGGTGCTTTACATAATTTCTTTTGCGTGTGCAGCCTATGCCTTGAAATTTATGCAAGCGGGAATTTTATATGTGCTGTGGTCTGGCATTGGTGTCATCGCCACAGCACTCCTTGCTAAAACATTCTTAGGACAGGACATTGATTTGGCTGGATGGCTCGGTATCGGTTTTATTACTGTGGGGCTTACCATTATTGCGCAATTTTCAAATATTGATGTTTAAAAAGAAGACGCTTTTATCCTTCTTCTAATTGGCAATTCACCATCCACTTCACTCCAAATTGATCGGTAAATGCACCATAGAGTGCGCCCCAGAAGGTTTTCTCCAGAGGCATCTCTATTTTTCCATTGACTGAAAGTGCATCAAATAAGCGTTTTGCATCGGCTTGTTCATGGGCATCCAAGTTAATCGAAATATAGTGGTTGTTGCCTACAGTAAAGACAGTATTGCTTTGGGCACAAAACTGATCGTTGGTATCCGAAGCCATCAAAATCGTGCTGGCATTGATGGGAAGTGAAACATGCATGATTTTTTGTTGATCAGCGTCAGAAAGGGCGACTGAACTTTCATCTGAAGGTAAGTCTCCATAACGCATGAACGTTGCAAACTCTCCACCAAAGACAGATTTGTAAAAATTAAAAGCGGCTTCAGTTTGACCATCAAAGTTGAGGTAGTGATTCAGTTGCATTATCTTATCCTTATTGTTTTTTTCGACGTTATTTTAACAAGTCGTTGAGATCGCCCCTAATACAATCTTGTAATAAAAAATCCCTCGCAGTCGAGGGATTTTCATAAATGCCGCTTTTATATCAGCTAATCATCCAATCTTTTATTGTATAAAATATGTCAATAAAAGAAAGTTGCTTGAATCTTAAAGTAATTCAATCGCTACAGCAGTCGCTTCACCACCGCCGATGCAGAGTGCCGCAATCCCTTTTTTACCACCTGTACGTTTAAGCGCATGAATTAAAGTCAGGATAATACGTGAACCAGTTGATCCGACAGGGTGACCCAATGCGCAAGCTCCACCATTGATGTTCACTTTTGCTGGATCAAGTTTGAAGTCGTCGATTGGACACATAGTTACCATCGCAAAAGCTTCATTGATTTCCCAAAGGTCTACGTCCTGCGCATTCCAACCTGTTTTCTTAAGCACTTTTTCAATTGCACCGACTGGTGCAATGGTGAACTCTGATGGATGTTGTGAATTCGATGCATAAGCCACAATTTTGGCTAATGGTGCTAAACCTTTGTTCGATGCATTTTCTGCTGAAGTTAAAACTAGTGCGGATGCGCCATCCGAGATTGAACTTGCATTTGCTGCAGTGATGGTGCCGTCTTTAGCAAAAGCAGGGCGAAGGCTTGGAATTTTTGCAATGTTGGCATTGAACGGTTGTTCATCTTTATCAACGACAACATCACCTTTGCGAGATGAAACTGTCACAGGCACGATTTCATCGGCAAAGTAACCTTCGTTGACCGCTGTTTGTGCGCGCTCTAAAGAGCGAATCGCGAAGGCATCCATTTGCTCACGCGTATAGCCACGGGTATTGGCCATATCTTGTGCAAAAGAACCCATCAATCGGCCTGTTTCAGCATCTTCTAAGCCATCAAGGAACATGTGGTCTTTAACATCGCCATGCCCCATACGGTAGCCTGCGCGTGCTTTGGTTAAAATATAAGGAGCATTGGTCATCGACTCCATGCCACCTGCAACCACGATATTTGCCGAACCTGCTTTGATCATATCCGCAGCTTGCATCACTGCTTTCATGCCAGAACCACATAATTTATTAATGGTCACAGCACCTGTTGAATCAGGTAAACCTGCTTGGCGCATAGCTTGACGCGCTGGACCTTGCTTTAATCCCGCAGGTAGAACACAGCCCATGATTACTTCTTCTACATCGTTTGCTTGTAAGCCAGCACGAGTAATCGCTTCTTTAATCGTCACAGCACCGAGTTCTGGAGCGGTCACACTTGCTAAACTGCCTTGAAAACCGCCCATTGCCGTACGAGCACCATTCACAATCACGATGTCTGTCATTTTCTTCTCCGAATCACTTATACGTTTTGTTGGAAACTTAAGCAGTATATGCAAATTTGCTAGCGAGAAAAGCTGAAAACGTGATTATGGACTCATGGGTCTAGTTACAGGTATTGAGTGGTTCGGGGCGGACCTGTCCCATTTTGCTCATGACCAATTTAAAGTGATCCTGACTTTGTAAAGAGCAGTAATAGAAGGTTCCATTTGAGCCAAGGGGTAAGCCATTTTCAGCTTTAAAGCTTAAGGATGGAAGATTGAGTGTGCCACGCCAATCAAGATTGCCATATTTGAGCTGCTGTTGTTCTGTCCGAATAATCGTTTCACTGGTATCTACTCGTCGGTTTTTATTATTATCGATAAATACAATAAAGCCTGAGTTCCATTGATGATTCTGGCATTGAACGAGGTCTTGACTTGGGCAAATGGTGATATTTTGACGTTGTAAGTTGGCCATATTTTTGGCTGTCTGAATACTATTCCTTAATGTATTCAATGTTTTGATTCGCTCTTGCGAGGCCATGTACTGATGAAAATGAGGAAGTGCGATTGTACAAATGATCAGAATAATGCTAATAGTGATGATGAGTTCAAATAATGTGAACCCTTTTTTATTTATAAAAAACATATGGTTATCCAATTTTTTGTTGTAGAGTTATTTTTTATTTATTAAAGCTTTGTTTATCAAACAAATTTTATACATAATTAGTAGTACTCAACTTGTTTAAAAAGCTGTTAAAATGCAGCACAAGTGAAAATAAGCTATTCGCAAGTAAAAATTGAGTAAAAAATTACCGAATTACAACGGAAATTGTAAGTAATTTTGTCAATAATTTACTTGATTAAAGTTATCAAGCACTTGGAAAAAAAATAAAGTGTTTGTATGATTCATTGCGAATAGCTTAAAAATAAAACTGGGGTATAAAAAGCCTATCTCAGAATGGTTAAATAATTTTAAGCTTAAGCTTGAAAAACAATTGTTATCTCTGGAGGATAAATCCATGAAAATGAGTCGTATTGCATTAGCAATGCTCGTAGCTGCTCCTTTAGCTGCTGCAAACGCGGGCGTAACTGTTACTCCATTAATGCTTGGTTACACTTTCCAAGACACTCAACATAATAATGGTAGTGATCATTTGACTGATTCAGCTCAAATGGATGATGACCTATTTGTTGGTGCTGCACTTGGTGTAGAGCTTACTCCTTGGTTAGGTTTTGAAGCGGAATACAACCAAGTTAAAGGTGACATGGTTGACCAAGCGAATGCTGAATACAAGCAAACGCAAATCAACGGTAATTTCTATGCTACTTCTGACTTGATTACTAAAAACTACGACAGCAAAATCAAGCCATATGTACTTTTAGGTGCTGGTCACTACAAATACGAGTTTGATAACGATCTAGGTCGTGCTGGTCGTGGCCTTAAAGAAGAAGGTACTTTAGGTAATGCTGGTTTCGGTGCTTTCTGGCGCTTGAACGATGCTTTATCTCTACGTACTGAAGCTCGTGCTACTTACAACATCGATGAAGATTTCTGGAACTACACAGCTTTAGCTGGTCTTAACGTAGTTCTTGGCGGTCACTTGAAACCTGCTGCTCCAGTAGTAGCAGTTGCTCCAGTTGAGCCAGTTGCTCCAGTTCAACCACAAGAGTTAACTGAAGACCTTAACATGGAACTTCGTGTGTTCTTTGATACAAACAAATCAAACATCAAAGACCAATACAAGCCAGAAATCGCTAAAGTTGCTGAGAAGTTAGTGGAATATCCAAACGCTACTGCTCGCATCGAAGGTCACACAGACAATACTGGTCCACGTGCATTGAACGAACGTTTATCTTTAGCTCGTGCTAACTCTGTTAAATCGTCTCTAGTAAACGAATACAACGTTGACCCAGCTCGTTTGTCTACTCAAGGTTTCGCTTGGGACCAACCGATTGCTGACAACAACACTAAAGAAGGCCGTGCTATGAACCGTCGTGTATTCGCGACAATTTCTGGCAGCCGTACAGTTCAAGCTCAATAATCTGAGTTTTAACTAAAAAACGACTCTTCGGAGTCGTTTTTTTATATCTAAAAATAATGAAATTTATGTTAACTCGTGTTGATGAAAATAAGCTCAAGCTCAATGCAAGAGCCGTTAAGGCTTACGGTGGTCATGTTTATTTACGCATAGGATATAAGACACTGTTAGAAGTATTTCATTTTAGAGGATGAATATAAGAAGAATGAAAAGGGGGATTTCTATTACTCATGCTTCACGACATCGATAATAATTTTGTCTTTAGAATGAATGGATATTTCTAGTTATTTAGCTTTATAAGGATTTATTTTGCCAATGAGATAAGATTTTTGGTTTGATATTTAGGGGCTAGGAATTTGAGAGAGATCAGTGCTCAATAAGCCGTTTTATTTAGTTATGGCGGTGCGAATTGAGAGGCTAAATTTTTACTACCTAAATATGTAAATTGTTCATCGCGCAAGTGAACGGATGCTAGTTACAGAATATTAACTAAGTTTAGGATGGATCCAAGTCATAACTATCGATTCTATGTAACTTCAAGAGTTGAACCATGCTGTTGATGGATGTGTGCATGATTGAAAGGTTATGGTTTAAGTAAATGAATAAATGAAGAAAATAAAAAAACAGCCCGAAGGCTGTCTTTTATTATGAATGGATTTTATTCGCGATCAGGATTCATTGGACTGACATCCATTTCTTGGTAAGAAACCAGTTTGGTTTTGTATTTCCATTTATAGCCTAGCCAAATCGCCAAGAATAAGAAAATACCGATATAGGTCGATAAAACAGAGAGCCATTCGCCATCAAGTACTGCTTGGTAGTTTTGACCTAAAACAACAATTGCACACAGGATAAAGGCAAACCATGGGGCAAAGGGAAAGAATTTCGCACGATAAGCTAAGTCTTCAACCTTATGACCTTGGGCAACATAGCCTTTACGGAAACGAAAGTGTGAAACAGCAATCCCTAACCAAACAATAAAGCCACACATACCCGACATATTGAGCAGCCAATTAAAGACCTGTTCTTCGCCAATGAAGGTGGTTAAGAAGCAAAGTGCAGCAATTGCAGTTGTCGCATAAAGCGCATTCATGGGTACGCCGCGTGGGTCTAATTTGGCAAACACTTTAGGTGCACTGCCATTTTGGGCCATATTGAACAGCATACGCGTAGATGAATACATCCCTGAATTACCTGCCGATAGAATCGCGGTTAAAATCACGGCATTCATAACGCTGGCAGCAAAGGCAAAACCAGCTTTTTCATAGAGTAAGGTAAATGGAGAGAGTGCAATATTCTCTGATGAAGCCGCTTGTAACAAAAGTGGATCATCATATGAAATGAGTGTGCCGATAATGAAAATACATACCACATAAAACAGTAGAATACGCCAAAAAATCTGTTTGATGGCAATCGGAATCGTCTTTTGTGGATCTTTCGATTCACCTGCAGCAACACCGACCATTTCGGTACCTTGGAACGAAAACCCTGCAATCATCGCCACACCAATCAGTGCAGATAAGCCACCAACGAAGGGTGCTTCACCTTTGGTCCAGTTGGCAAAAGTTGCGACACCAGGCGTCATCATGATTTTAGCAATCATGAAAATACCAATGATGATAAACACAATGATGGCAAGGACTTTGACCAAGGAGAAGAAGAATTCACTTTCACCAAAGCCTTTGACTGTCAGTGCATTGATCCCAAAGACAACAGCTAAGAAGAGAGCACTCCAGTAGAAACCGGGCAGGTCGGGAAACCAGAATTTCATGATGAATTGGACTGCAACCAATTCAAATGCAACCGTAATGGCCCAGTTATACCAATAGTTCCAGCCAAGGGCGAAACCAAAACCGCCTTCAACATACTTGGTGCCATAGGTGAAAAATGCACCCGATGTTGGGTTGTGTGTTGCCAACTCACCCAAACTGGTCATGAGAAAGTAAATCATCACACCAATTAGGCAGTAAGCCAATAACGCCCCGCCAGGGCCAGCATTTGCAATGGTCGCACCTGAGGCAAGGAATAAACCTGTACCAATTGAACCACCAATCGCGATCATATTCAGATGGCGAGCTCCAAGCTTCCGCTTGAGTTGAGCTGGTTGAGTCGTTTCGCTCATCATTGTTCCTTAAGATTTCTTTTGTGTGCTGGCAAACAGCACTTTAAAGCCTTGTTGATCGGCTTTGGTTGTACATTGGCCAAAACTTTGCTCAATGAGTAATGGATAATTCAGAAAGCGGTTGGCAACAATCCACAACTCGCCATCCGATTTAAGATGGCGACGGGATGTTTTGCATAAATTTTCGCTGGCATTGTAATCTGTATGAATGCCTTGATGGAATGGGGGATTACTGACGATTGCGTGTAAAAACAGAGGAGCATCCTCAATTCCGTGTACCGCTTTAATCTCAAGTTGTTCTGGTAAAAGGTTATTTTTCTCAAAAGTCATTTTTGTTGAAGCGAGTGCAAAGGCATCGACATCCAGTGCAAAAATGCGATTTTTCGGATTTAACTTGGCCAAATAAGCACTGATTACACCTGCACCACAGCCAAAGTCTGCAATTTTTCCAGAAGTGACCTGTGAAAGGTGGGGCAATAACACGGCTGTACCCACGTCTAGACGATTTTGACTAAATACCCCCGGTAATGCGCAAATCTGTAATTCACCTTTCGGGGTTGGCACTGTATAGAGTAGTGCCCAATCGGCCAAAGGTTTTGCGGTTACGGTTTTTTCGGTGATTAACTGCCACATTTGACAATGTCGAGCGCTGTCTAATTTGAGGGTTTTACCAAAAGGTTGCAGCTGTTTAGAGGCGCGTTCTACACCGCCTTTCTTTTCACCAACTAAAAAGATCGATGCGCCTACGGCCAAGCGACTCACCAGTTGGTGTAGGACATAATTGAGTAGTTCTTTTGACTTTGGAACAAATACGATGGCTTGATCAAAAGCGACATCAGGCAAATCTGTACCAAAATGCACATCACTTTGTTGGTTTTGGAAATATTGTAATTCGTTAAAATTCCATGTCCAAAAATGTGGCTCTACAGCAGCAATCAGCTGTGTGTTTAATTCGTCACACGGTGCATTGACCAGTAAAACTGAACCAGAGAGAAATTCTTGCTGGCGAAGAACAACTTCACTTCGTGGATCCATTTTATATACTCCATTGTAAAAACGATGCCCAGACAGTGCTGGGCAAAGTGCATACTGAAATGAACAATTATTTCTTCGTTTCAGGAAGAATAATATTTAATAACAAAGCTGCAATACCACCTGTCGCAACACCTGAACTGAAGATGTTACGGAATAATTCTGGTAAGTGTTCCAAAATTTGTGGAACTTGTGCAACACCTAAACCGAGTGCTAATGAAATGGCAATAATCAGTAGTGCGCGGCGGTCAAGATGAATACCTGACAGAATGTTAATTCCAGAAGCTGCTACAGCACCGAACATCACCATTACAGCGCCGCCTAAAACAGCTTGAGGCACTGCCTGAATCACACCTGCAACAGCAGGGAGTAAACCCAAAATCACCAATAACGCAGCAATCCAGATGCCGACATAACGGCTCGCAACGCCAGTAAGCTGAATCACGCCATTATTTTGTGCAAAGACCGAACTAGGAAAGGTATTGAAAATACCAGCAAGGAAAGAGTTTGCACCATTCACCAAGACACCGCCTTTAATACGCTCCATCCATGTTGCACCATCGACAGGTTGGTTAGAGAGTTTAGAGGTTGCTGTAATATCACCAATTGCTTCTAAAGACGTCACTAAATAGATGAAGGCCATTGGAATAAACAAGCTCCAAGAGAAGCTTAGTCCAAAATGCATTGGCGTTGGAACTTGTACTAAAGGCGCATCTTTTAAACCTGAAAAATCCAGATGCCCCATAAAGCCTGCAAGAGTGTACCCTGCAATTAAGGCAATTAAGATAGCAGAACTTTTTACCCATGTAATACGGATGCGATTCAGTAAGATAATTAAGCCTAAAACCGTACACGACATGATTAGGTTGTCTGCATTGGCAAAGGTATTGTTTGACATGGCTTGATAGCCACCACCCATGCTGATCAGACCTTCTTTAATGAGGGTCAAACCAATCAATAACACCACAATGCCTGTTACCAATGGGGTAATTAACATTTTCACCCAAGGCAGAATACGTGACACGCCCATTTCAATAAATGAACCTGCGATTACCACACCAAAAATTGCAGCCATGACGGATTCTACTGGAGTACCTGCAGCAACCATGGCAGAGCCGATTCCAATAATCGGGCCGATAAAGTTAAAACTGGTGCCCTGAACAATTAATAAGCCTGCACCAAAAGGTCCAACTTTTTTACATTGTAAGAAGGTTGCAATCCCTGAGATGACCAAAGACATGGATAAAATCATGTTAGTGTCTTCTTTCGACACACCAAGCGCTAGGCAGATGAGTAAGCCTGGAGTAACAATTGGGACAATAATTGCAAGGAGATGTTGAAATGCAGCAAGAAAAGCAATGATTGGGCGAGGGCGGTCGTTTAAACCATAGACCAAATCGAGTTGATCTGTTTGATTGGGAGAGAGATTTTGATCAGACATATGTCAAAGGGTGTTAGCAAGGTGGCGCTATTCTAATCGCTTTACACAGCTTTACAAAATTAATTACACACCACTTATCAAAAAAAATGAGTCTGTCAATAAACTGTCACTACTAAATTCTATTATTTTTCTGTATAATTTGCCCTCAAACTTTAGGCGTATCGAATTTACATGTCAGATATCAAAACTCTCCGCAACATTGCCATCATTGCGCACGTTGACCACGGTAAAACCACTCTAGTAGACAAACTTTTACAGCAATCAGGTGCACTTGGCGATCGTGCAGGCGAGATTGAGCGTGTCATGGATTCAGGCGCGATTGAAAGTGAACGTGGTATTACCATTCTTGCAAAAAACACTGCAATCAAATGGTTAGATGCACGTACCAATACAGAATACCGTATTAACATCGTCGACACCCCAGGACACGCAGACTTCGGTGGTGAAGTTGAACGTGTAATGTCGATGGTTGACTGTGTACTTCTTCTTGTTGACTCTCAAGAAGGCCCAATGCCACAAACTCGTTTCGTAACGCAAAAAGCGTTCGCACGTGGTTTGAAGCCAATCGTAATTATCAACAAAGTCGACAAGCCAAGCGCGCGTCCAGATTGGGTTATTGATCAAGTATTTGATTTGTTTGATAACCTTGGTGGTTCTGACGAACAGTTAGACTTCCCAGTTGTTTACGCTTCAGGTCTTCGTGGTGTTGCTGGTCCATCTCCAGAAGAATTAGCGGAAGATATGACGCCGTTGTTCCAAACAATTGTAGACATTGTTGAACCACCAGCAGTCGATGTTGATGGTCCATTCCAAATGCAGATTTCATCACTTGACTATAACAGCTTCGTTGGTGTTATCGGTGTAGGTCGTATTCAACGTGGTTCTGTAAAATTAAACACACCAGTAACTGTGATTGATAAAGACGGTAAGACACGTAACGGTCGTATCTTAAAAATCATGGGTTACCATGGTTTAGAGCGTGTTGATGTTGAATCTGCTCAAGCAGGCGATATCGTGTGTATCACAGGTATTGATGAACTTCATATTTCTGACACCATTTGTGATCCGAAAAATGTTGAAGCTTTACCAGCATTGTCTGTAGATGAACCTACAGTAACCATGACTTTCCAAGTAAACAACTCTCCGTTTGCGGGTAAAGAAGGTAAATTTGTTACTTCACGTAATATCCGTGAACGTTTAGACCGCGAATTAATTCACAACGTTGCGCTTCGTGTTGAAGATACTGATAGTCCTGATAGCTTTAAAGTATCAGGTCGTGGTGAACTTCACCTTTCAGTTCTTATTGAAAACATGCGTCGTGAAGGCTTCGAGATGGGCGTATCTCGCCCACAAGTAATCTTGAAAGAAGTTGATGGCGAAAAGCAAGAGCCATACGAAAACGTAACATTTGACGTTGAAGAACAGCACCAAGGTTCTGTAATGGAACAAATGGGTCACCGTAAAGGCGAAATGACGAATATGGAAGTTGACGGTAAAGGCCGTATCCGTATTGAAGCAACTGTTCCTTCACGTGGCTTAATTGGTTTCCGTTCAGAATTCTTGACCATGACTTCTGGTACAGGAATCATGACTTCAAGCTTCTCACACTACGGTCCAATGAAACAAGGTACTGTTGCGAAACGTCAAAACGGTGTGTTGATTTCTATGGTTCAAGGTACTTGCCTTGGCTATGCATTGTTCACATTGCAGGACCGTGGTCGTCTATTTGCTAAACCTCAGTTAGAAGTTTACGAAGGTATGATCATTGGTATTAACTCTCGTTCAGATGACATGACAGTTAACCCAACTAAAGCAAAACAGTTAACAAACGTACGTGCTTCTGGTACTGATGATGCGTTGACTCTTGTTCCTGCTGTTGAATATACGCTTGAACAAGCGCTTGAATTCATTGAAGATGATGAATTAGTTGAAGTAACACCTAAGTCAATCCGTATCCGTAAGCGTTACTTGACTGAAAACGAACGTAAACGTAACCGTTCTGGTAAATAAGTTTTAAAAATGATGTTGTCCCATGCGGGGCCGCGACATTTAAAAATGCCATCAATTTATTGATGGCATTTTTTTGTTTAAAATTAGCAAACAAATATATAAAAGCAGATGATTTCCGAGTAAATTACGTGGAAATGAAGCTATAAAATTAATGTATACTTCGTCACATAAATTAAAGTCAAAAAATAACTGGAGATTTAGATGAGTATTGTTCAAGAATTCCGCGAATTTGCGGTAAAAGGCAACATGATTGATTTGGCTGTCGGTGTAATCATCGGTGGTGCATTTGGTAAAATTGTCGATTCATTGGTGAAAGACATCATCATGCCATTGATCACGGTTGTGACTGGTGGTGGTGTAGATTTCACACAGAAATTCTTTGTTTTGGGGGACAACCCAAACAATTTACAGTCTTTAGATGAGTTGACCAAAGCTGGGGTGAACGTCCTGACTTATGGTAACTTCCTTACGATTTTAATTAACTTCATCATTTTGGCATGGGTGGTGTTCTTAATGGTGAAAATGATTAATCGTATGCGCCGTAAACAAGAAGAAGCAGCGCCAGAACCAGCAGCAACGCCAGAAGATATCGCGTTGCTACGTGAAATTCGTGATGAATTGAAAAAACGTCAGTAATCGAACGGTTAAAATAAAACGGCACATCAAGTGCCGTTTTTTATGTCTGAGACTTATCGAAAGACTGGTTTTTGTACAATTTTGACTTTATGATGCGCGCTGATTGAATAGCTGTGGTGATGCCGAATGAATCAATTATTTGTCTATGGGACGCTCCGTCCAAATCATGAAAATGCCCATCTTTTAGAGCGTATAGGTGGAACATGGCAAAAAGGCTATGTGCATGGCGTGGTGCATATTTTGGATTGGGGACCCGACAAAGGCTTATTCGCCATTGTTTTAGATCCGCAAGCAGCAGCAGTTGAAGGATATTTTTTTAGCAGTGAAAAATTAACCGAACATTGGGATGCGTTGGATGAGTTTGAAGGGATACAGTATCAACGGGTGAGGGTACAAGGGACGTTGGAATCTGGCGAACACGTTGATGCTTGGACATATGAGATGAAAGAGGCTTAATCAAATACTGTGTTTGTGATGTGCTTAGACATAAACACATCACATACCGCGCATCCTTTTAAAAATCCATACGGAATTTAATTTCTACTAAATGAAAACCAAATTGGCTCTTGATGGGGCCATGTAGTACTTTTTCAGCTGCACTAAAAACCAATTTATCAATCACAGGCACCAATTGGCCTTTTTTGACTTCACCTAGTTCACCACCGCGTTTAGCTGAATTACAGGTGGAGTATTGCTTAGCAATTTTGGCGAAATCGGCGCCATCGTGGATTTTCTTTTTCAGTTGTTCAGCGAGGTCTTTGTCTTTGACCAAAATATGACGAACAATGGCAGTTTTCATTTGGTTTTTCCTCGAGCTGTGGCTTTGGGCTTAGGTTGCACTTTTTTCAGCGGTTGGCATTCGGGACAAAACACAGAAGCACGCTGTCCTAGTTTGATGTTTTCAAGCGTAGTCTCGCAGTTCACACACATTTCACCTGCTCGACCATAAGCCAATAAAGTTTGTTGAAAGTAACCATTTTCACCCATTGCGTTGGAATAGTCCCGCAGGGTAGACCCACCTAAATCGATGGCCTGCTGCAAAATACGTTTAATCTCGACCACCAATTTTTCAATTTGGCTGGGTGTTAAACTAGACGCCACTTGCGCAGGGTGTATTCTTAAATTAAACAAACTCTCTGTGGCATAGATATTTCCGACACCAACCACCACATGGTTATCCATGATTGCAACTTTTATGCCGACCTGTTTGCTTTTTAACTTTTGGCTTAAATATTTAGCGTTAAAATCAGCACTCAGTGGTTCAGGCCCAAGGGTATCGATTAACTTGGTTTGCGAATATTTATCCAACCATAAAATACAGCCGAAGCGGCGCGGATCATGGTAGCGTAGCTCGACATCTTCAAAACGAATAATCAAATGATCGTGTTTACGCAGGGTTTCACCCACCTCACAAATACGGAAACTACCAGACATACCCAAATGCCAAAGCATCGTGTCTTGTTCAAAAATGGCCAAAATGTATTTAGAACGGCGTTTGAGTTGAATTAAACGCTGACCCACCAGTTTGCTGAGATCGGCGGGAATCGGCCAGCGCAGGCTCGACTGGCGAACTTCAACACTGAGTACTTGTTGATCTAATAACGGCGCTAGACTGGCTTTGGTGGTTTCAACTTCGGGTAATTCTGGCATGGCAACATGAGATGATAAAACTTGAGGCTAATATTGCGGTGTACACGCAAGATTGCAAGTGATTTCAACGAGAGGCTTGCCTTTAGCACATTTGTACGGAGCTAGAGTGCGAGTGTGATCAGGAATCATCCTCTTTAAATAGCATTCTTGAATTGAGTGAAAACTGCTATGAATCACCCAAATCCAATCTTCTATTTATAGCTGTGGGCGATATTGATAACTTTTTTTTGACTTAATGATAAAAATTTTGCTGAGATCTTTATTTAAAAATTATGTACTTTTCATTAAATTTTTCATTTAAATGAAATGGATTGTTCTTCATTTTAGTTTGGGGCTTGGGTTTTATGCGACAGTTTTCTTTCTCTTTATTTGCAACAGCAATGTGTGCCTGGGCGACAGTGAGTCATGCGGAGCAGATGTTAGATGTACAGGGTCAGTATTTGTTTGGTGACTGGCAGGGAAAACGAACTGAATTGGCGCAAAAAGGCATTAAGTTTGAAGCCAATGCTTTAACAGATACCAACTATTTGGCGGATGGCGGGCATAATGCAGGTGCAAGCCCAAGTACCGCTTCGCAGTTTTGGTTAGGTACACAATTTGATTTAGAAAAGCTAGCCGGCTGGGAAGGGGTCACTGTTCGTTTTGTTGCGACTGCGCGTCAAGGACAAAGTACCTCAATTCGAGATTTGCAAGATCCTTCTGCACCGCAATTAGCCAATGTGCAAGCCACCTATGGCCGTGGAAACCAAGACAGCCGTTTATCTGAGCTTTCGATTGAAAAGCGATTTAAAGAACAAGGGCTCAGTGTCAAAGTTGGGCGACTGGGTTTGGGTTCTGATTTTGATGTGATGGCGTGTGATTTTGTCAGTAATGCCTTTTGTGCCGCACAAATGGGGAAATGGCAGGGCAATATCTGGATGAATACGCCGGTTTCACAATGGGGCGGTCGTATTAAGTACCAACTGACCCCTGAAGTAGCAACTCAAGTGGGTGTTTATGAATTCAATCCAGATAATGGCAATGGAAAAGCCGAAGGACAAGGTTGGAGCCTAGACACAGAGCATGCCGATGGTGTGACTATTCCTGTGGAAGTGATTTGGAGACCGAAAGCACTATTGAATGGTTTGGCGGGGAGCTATCGGGTTGGTGGGATATATAACACCGCAGATGATCCAAATAACCAATATGATGTGGCTTATGGCAAAGGTGTGGTTGGCGAAGACCGGACATTTGCAGGATGGCTTGCCATCGAACAGCAACTGACTTCAACGGGTGCAGGGCGCCAAGGTTTGCATAGTTTTGCCAACTTTACATGGCATGACCGCATTACTAATAAAGTAGATAACTCACAACAAGTGGGGCTGAAATATATTGGGGTATTTGAACAGCATCCGACGGATATTCTAGGTTTGGGTGTGAATCGAGTACACCTAAATGATCGATTCACTGCGGGTAAAGCACAGTATGATGCGAGCGCGGAATACAATATTGAACTGAACTATAGCTATAACACTACGCCGTGGTTAATGTTACGTCCCAACATTCAGTATGTGGTCAACTCAGGTTCAAGCCATGTGGTGGATAATGCACTGGTCTTGGGGCTTGGAAGCCGCATTATTTTTTAAATGGATAGCTATAAAAGTGCAAAGGTTTGACAGCAGATTTGCACTTTTAGCGTTGAATGCAAGGCACTTTATTTGTTATAGATCATAGTGAGTACACGGAGAGCTATGATGCCATTATTATTTCAACCCATTCAATTTGGGGATCTAAACTTAACAAATAAAATCGTGATTGCACCGATGTGCCAATACTCAGCCAATGATGCGGGTGAGCTGAGCTATTGGCATGAGCAACAATGGGCCAATTATGCTTTGTCAGGTGCAGGTCTATGTATTGTTGAAGCGACAGCCGTACAAGCGGTAGGACGGATCAGCTTTGCGGATTTAGGACTGTGGAATGATTTGCAACGTGCGCAAATGAAGGCCTTACTTCAAAAAGTCAAAATACTCTCTCCAATGCCTTTTGCCATTCAACTGGCACATGCAGGACGTAAAGCATCGACCGATCGTCCTTGGTCGGGAAAAGGTCAGATCAAACCGAATGAACCCCATGGTTGGCAAACGGTGTCTGCCAGTGATGTGCCCTTTAAGCCCGAAGAGCACGCACCACATGCTTTAAGTGTGACGGAGATGCAAGACATCATCGATGACTTTGCCAGTGCTGCGGTACGCGCTGTAGATGCAGGTTTTGAGCTGATCGAATTACATGCAGCTCATGGCTATTTGTTGCATCAATTCATGTCACCCCTGTCGAACCGACGTACCGATGAATATGGCGGAAGTTTTGAAAACCGCATTCGATTTACCTTAGAAGTATTCCAAGCCATTAAACAAGCTGTTCCTGAAAACTATCCCGTAGGTATACGTTTATCTGCAACTGATTGGATGGAGTCGACCGCAACAGAAAGTTGGGATATTGATTCAACAGTGGGGCTATCGAAAGCGTTGGAACAACTCGGTGCGGCTTATATTCATGTTTCAAGTGGTGGCTTGCATGTGGAACAAGACATTCAGATTAAGGCCAAATATCAAGTACCTTTTGCCCACGCAGTGAAGCAAGCGGTGAAAATTCCAGTCATTGCGGTGGGATTGATTACAGAAGCCAAACAGGCTGAACATATTTTAGAAGCGCAAGAAGCCGATGCAATTGGTCTGGCGCGCGCCATGTTGTATGACCCACGATGGCCGTGGCATGCAGCCGCAGAACTGGGTGGGAAAGTCTCTATCGCACCGCAGTATTTACGGTGTCAGCCACATGGGATCAAAGATTTGTTTTCTGCGTTTTAATCACATATTCGCCAATTGGTCTTTAAAAATATTTCAACTGAGTAAAGGTGTATCCTAGGATAGGTCTTTACTTACATCATCTGGAAAAGGAACAGCTTGAATGATTTTTTCGGTAATTTTTCCAGTATTTTTCCTGCTCTTCCTCGGTTTTGCATCTGTCAAAATCCAGTTGCTCGCTAAAGAGCAAATGACTGCAATCAGTGCTTTTGTCATCAAAATTGCGTTACCTGCTTTATTGTTGCATGCCTTAGCTTCAAAAGATTTACATGAAATTTGGTATCCGTCATATTTTTATGTTTATGCCGCTGTGACCTTTGGCTTATTTATTACGGCTTTTATTTTAGGTCAAAAGCTGTTTAAAAATCACTTTACCCATGCTGCAGTCTTTTCACTGGGTGCATCCATGTCCAATACTGGGTTATTGGGAGCAGCAATTTTGACACTTCTGATGGGAAGTGAAGCGATGATTTATATTTCATTGGTGGTGATCATTGAAAGTGTATTTCTTGTACCGCTGATGCTCACTCTGGCAGAAATAGGGCGACAAAGACAAGCCAATTTAGCCTCCATTTTAAAAACCACATTTCTCACGCTACTCAAAAATCCACTGTTCTTGTCGGTGATGCTTGGCATGAGTTGTGCGATTTTCGAACTTCAAATTCCACATTTAATCGACCAAGTGTTTGCGATGTTAGGTCAGACTGCTGCACCTCTAGCGCTCTTTATTATTGGTGGGGGAATGGTGGGGCTAACCATTCAATCGTTTAACTTACAAACCGTTTATCTGGTGATATCTAAAAATATTTGTATGCCAATATTGGTTTATTTAGGGCTGACCTATTTGACTGAGTTGGACCCAAAGATGATTTATGCAGGGACCTTGATTGCGGCTTTACCGATGCCTTCTCTATTTGGAATTTTTGGGCAAGTGTATGGATTGAATGAAAAAGCACTCACTCCATTGATGATCAGCACGCTATTGAGTTTTGTGGTGGTCAGTGCCTTGATTGGTCTTTGGTGGTGAAAAAAATACTCTCAATTGAGAGTATTTTTTGAAGAAGAGATTTATTTTTTGACCGCAGCTGTTGCAGCTGGAGCTTTAGCTTGATCGGCAATCATTTTATCAACCATCGCCAAAGACTCTTTGGCCTGTGGCACATTTTCCTTGGCTAAAGCGGTGAAAATTTTCTTCGCTTCAGGCAAGTTCTGCGGAATGATATTGCCATTAGCAAACATATTGCCTACGGCCATCAGTGCAGGAATGTAACCTTTTTTGGCTAAGTCTTGAATGCTGTTGAGACCTTTTTGAATGGGTGCTTCTTGTTTGTTTTTAAAGCCTGTGCTGATGTCGTACAGGGCTTGTGCATGAATGGCTTGATAGTTGCCTTTTTTCACCAAAGGCTCAAGTTTCTTAAGGGCTAACTTTTCAGACTCTGGTTTATTTTCGGAAAATAACAGCACGGCATATTCAACGGTTGCATCATCAAAGCCTAATTTAGATGAGGCTTCAAAGTGTTGTTTGGCTTTGTTAATGTCTTGAGGCAAGCCTAAAGTACCAGTGACATAGTTTTTCGCAAGCACATAATGCGCAACAGGGTAGCCTTTGTTTGCAGCATCTTGATAGAGCTGAATGGCTTTCTTCTCATTCTTCGCTGTGCCTTGACCAGTCTGAGTCAAATAAGCCAAGTTGTACATGGCTTGTGGGTTGCCAGATTTTGCCAGTTTTTCTAAAGCCTGATACGCCCCTGTCATATTATTGGCTTTGACCATTTCCTCAATCTTGGCAAATTCGGGGTTAATGGTATCTTGAGTGGAGGCTGCAAGTGCAAGCTGGCTAGAGAGTGCAATTAAGCTTGCAAGTACGAGTTTCTTCATGTTTTATAAACCTTTTTCTTACACATAAGTCCATCTATGTGTGTATTTGTTTTGAGTCATTTCACATCATAAGTTGAATTGTGTGAATGTAAATATCTGAATTGTGTCTTGGTCTTACAAATTTTCGTTGATTGTGTTGATCGGTATATCTTTTTCCAATACAACCCGCGTGCTATGCAGTGGAAAAGTCTGAAACGTGTTATTGGTATTTGTAGCGGATGAGCTTTGGGATTTATTAGGATTCTGGCTTAGATTCTGTTTAAATAGCGCTGAAAATGAGTAGTGAGTTCAGCATGTTTATTAAGTCAATTAAGCGAAATTATTTAAAAGTTTTGGCCGATGAGTCGATTCCAGATGGTGAAAAAATTGATGCCTTATTGATGAAATTGGGTGGTGAGTTTTTAGTGAGCAAAGATGACCGTGTATATATCTTTGAAAAAGATGGTGTGACCGCAAAATTTGATGCTAAACATGCACGAGACTTTTCATTTAAAGACTATCTCTGCAAAGACATGAATAAGCTGTTTCATGATTTTTGATGTTTAATCTTCATTGAAGATGAGTGAACTATTAAATAAGGCTCTAAAAGGGTTTACGTCCTTGGATGAGCCTTTTATCCAAGTACTGATGGTTGCTGTAGACTTCTAAAGCAATACTTTTTTATGTTCTGTTTATAGCCACAGAACGAGAATGAAGGCTTTAACCCACTGTAAAGACACTTGCAGTGGTTAGGCTAAAAGATAATATAAAATAATATTTTGTATATGAAGAGCCTATACGATTTTCTAGCAAAAGCGTTTGACTATGTGCTCATCATTCAAGTTATATCATATAAAAAAGAAGGTTACTTTTCATAAGATGAATCGAGACGTCTCTAAAATGATAAAAATATTCTCAATCTTATTCATATGTTTAGTTGGTTCAATGGCAGTTTTAGCAGGGCAGCCAAATCTTGTGTCTCATCAAATCAGCTTGAAAAATGGGAAGCGTTTTTCTCTCAATCTGCCAGCAAATTACGACATCATTCCTGCGGCTGAGGGTTTAAAACGTGTTCGTTTTTTTAGCAAAGCACCTGACGGTAGAATGTTTGTCACAGATATGCAGGATTTGACCGACAATAATAAAGGCATCGTTTATATTTTGGATGAATGGAATGCTGAAACTGGTAAATTCGGCAAAATCATTCCTTATATGACAGGTCTGAAAAATCCAAATTCAGTTCAATTTTATACCGATTCTTCAGGGCAAGACTGGTTATATTTGGCTGAAACTCATCAGCTCACCCGACGAAAATTCACCCAAGGTGAAATAAAACCCACGGCTAAAGCTGAAGTTTTAGCGACTTTTCCTGATTATGGTTTAAGTTATAAATATGGTGGCTGGCATTTAACACGAACCATTGCAGTAGGTGGGAACGGTAAAATTTATGTTTCAGTCGGCTCAAGTTGTAATGCTTGTGCCGAGAAAGAAAAAGTTCGAGCAATAGTTTTAGAAATGAATCCCGATGGTTCGGAACAAAAGATTTTCGCCAAAGGCTTACGCAATGCCGTCGGTTTGAAATGGGTGGGTAAATTTTTATTTGCCACCAATCAAGGTGCAGACCATCTGGGTAAACACAAACCTGACGAAACTTTTTATGCACTCAAACGTGATGCCGATTATGGTTGGCCATCTTGCTATTCGTCGAATGGTAAAATTTTTGCAGACCCAAAATTTAAATGTCCAACTGGATGTAAAAATGTACCATCTCCTTACGCTTATTTTCCTGCGCATTCATCTGCACTAGGATTTGACTATTTTGATGATCCAAATACGGATGACACCATTAAAAATTCTTTTTTAGTGGCTTTACATGGTTCTACGGATGCCACGATTGGTCATGGCTATAAAATTGTGATTATGCGTAAAGGGCAAAAACTTGAAACCTTTATGGATGGTTTTTTAGTAGGGAATAAGGTGAATGGTCGACCTGCGGATATTTACCGTATAGATGCAAATTCCTTTTATTTTTCAGATGATAAGAGTGGTGTAGTTTATTTTGTGAGGAAGACAGGCTCATCTTAAAGTTCCTTGATTGTTTAACTCATATAAGTGGGTGTAAATAATTCTGTGCAAATGTGGTTTTATTTACACTCTTAAAATATTTTTTCTTTCAAAATTATATTTTATTCAGGCATTGAATAAGCTTCTTCAGGAATAACAAAAACTGAGTGCTTTTCATAAATATGATCTACATAATCTTTACCTAATTTATTACAAAGATCTTGATATTCTTCTAAATCAGCAGCAATTGGACCAACTCTTTCTGAATAGAAAAGAGTTTCTTTTTCTAGGTCTTCATATTGTAAGACTCTATCTAAAATATAATGTAAAAATTTAGAAGC
The DNA here is from genome assembly GCF_043105125.1 of Acinetobacter sp. TYF_19. NCBI lineage: Bacteria > Pseudomonadati > Pseudomonadota > Gammaproteobacteria > Moraxellales > Moraxellaceae > Acinetobacter > Acinetobacter sp. TYF_19. The sequence goes on along the minus strand of NZ_JBICLH010000062.1, from coordinate 76,559 downwards.
TTTGTAAGTTTCTAAAGTTATTTTACTTAGATTTTTGCTCCATACATTTTCAATATCATTAATCGTATGGAAATTAAAATATGATAATAACTTATAAAATAGACTATCTTCATCTTGAAGAGATTCAATTGAGTAATCGTTAGGATTTAGATGGAATTCTGAATTTATTAATTTTTTGTTCAAATAATTTATTATTGAAACTTTATTAATTTCTTCATCCAAAATTTGCTCTTCATTAGAAGATTTTAAAGTAGCATTATAAGCTTTGATTTCTCTAGTTAGACGATTAAATTCAAGATCTGCTGACTCTAAAAGACCAGACAATAGGTTAAATCTACGTTTTAATTCGTTGGGAAGTTGTCCTTTTAATTTATAACCTCTATCATGTTCAATTTCTGCCCAAGCATGTGATAAAGCGGTTCGGATTTGAATTTCAAAACATAAATTTTTTAGATCCTTGTATTCTTCTAGATCATTTCTTTTGCTACCTAAATCGCAAATATAGTGAATAGATCTATAACCAAACTTATCAACACCTAGTTCATTGGTTTTATCTATCGAATCTTCCTTATGGATATTGAATGTATTCTCAATTATTTCAGAAATTACTTTTAAGTCATCTTCAACTAAAGCAATGATACGAATACCCGAAATATCCATAATCATTTCAGTATTCTCATATTTTTTCTTTAAACATTTATTTTTCAAACTATTAAATTGCTTAGTTCTATGATGTATCCCTACTAATGCAATTTTTTCTTGGGAAAGTACATTTTCCAAAATATTTTTGACAGATAAACAGAGTTGGTCGTATTTTAATCTATTATTGTTGTACCAATGTTGTAAATCTGAATCTTTAATTGTCATTTATTTAAAGCCAAAACTAATATTTATCTTCTTATTGATTATCCTATAAAAATAAGGAAAATCAATTGATTTTCCTTATTTTTAAAATGTTATTGCGGTCTTGCCACATCACCATTTAAGCGTTCTGGTAAGTCTAAAACTGTTACATCCAGCTCGCTCAACGACTCAGGACGTGCCACCACCAACGCGACATAACCGCCATCAATCGCAGCGCTATTCACCACTTGAATACCTTTATTCAACTGTTCAGCTTGCGCAGGCGCACTGCCTGTACTCTGAATTAAATGCAACCACGCTTTTGGTTTGGCTTTAAACCATAAACGCGCAATTACTTCCTGACCCAAGTAACAGCCTTTGTCATAGTGTACGCCTTCACGTTGGTGTAAACGTAGCTCTTGAGGTTGAAATACATGCTCAATGGCTTGGTCGATAAACGCTTCACCATGGGTAATGGCTTGCACTTGCCATGCTGCAATATCGGTAGACTCAGCAGAAAAGGTGGTACGGTCTTGCGTGAATGTTGGAAAAACTGAACCCATAGGTTCAAGTTTCATTTTAGAGAAAGCACCAAACTTTTTAATGTGTTTAGCAAAGTCTTCCGACTGGTCTTGAGTGGTGACAATTTCAAAATGTTCAGGGTTACGTTTTGTCAGCCACAAACCAAAGTGGATACGGCCTTTCAAGTCACAAATGGCGGTGTATTGCGTTGTATTTTCAGCCAAAGCTTCAACGTTGACCGTCACTTGACCTTGTAAAAATTTGAGTGCATCTACACCAATTAAAGTGAAAGAGGAGAAAGCTAGATCGCTCATGAATTGCTCGCCTACCTTAAAATCTAATACTAAAGAATTAGGGCTATTTTCCGCTATTTTTCAGAAAAAATCATATTTAGAGTAAATATTTAAAAGTTAATGTAACTAAATGTTTCAAAAACCCCTGTTTTTATATCTAAGTTTATGAAATATAAACGATTTGGGAAATGGGTTTTCGACAGTGTAGTATGCCTAGCAGACAAAGATGAATTGTCTAGTAAAGACAGTGAAGAAAAATGAAACACCAAAGGCAGGAACGCTATGAACAAGAATCACCGCAAACCACTGCAAGGCACCCAGCTAGAATACTTTGATGTGCGAGAAGCCGTTGAACAGATTCAGCCAGGCGCTTATGCAAAACTTCCATACACCTCAAAAGTATTGGCTGAACAGTTAGTGCGTCGTTGTGATCCTGCCATTTTGGAGCAGTCATTAAAAGAACTGATTTTCTCAAAACAAGATCACGATTTCCCTTGGTATCCTGCGCGTGTGGTGTGCCATGACATTCTTGGACAAACGGCATTGGTTGACCTTGCAGGTTTACGTGATGCGATTGCAGATCAAGGCGGTGACCCATCGAAAGTGAATCCTGTGGTGCCAACTCAGCTCATTGTCGATCACTCTCTTGCTGTGGAATACGGTGGTTTTGATCCAGATGCCTTTGAGAAAAATCGCGCCATTGAAGACCGCCGTAACGAAGACCGTTTCCACTTCATCGAATGGACCAAAACAGCCTTTGAAAATGTTGATGTAATTCCTGCGGGCAACGGCATCATGCACCAAATCAACTTGGAGAAAATGTCTCCTGTGGTGCAAAGCCGTGAAGGTGTGGCATTCCCAGATACTTGTGTCGGTACAGACTCACACACGCCACATACCGATGCACTTGGTGTGATTTCGATTGGTGTCGGTGGTTTAGAAGCTGAAAATGTAATGTTAGGTCGTGCTTCTTGGATGCGTCTTCCAGATATTATCGGTGTTGAATTTGTTGGACAACGTCAAGCGGGAATCACTGCAACAGATATCGTTTTAGCTTTAACTGAGTTTTTGCGTAAAGAACGTGTGGTCGGTGCATATTTAGAATTCTTTGGTGAAGGTGCGGACAGCATGTCGGTGGGGGATCGTGCCACGATTTCCAACATGACACCTGAATATGGCGCAACAGCGGCGATGTTTTATATTGACCAAAACACGCTTGATTATTTAACCCTGACAGGTCGTGAAGCAGATCAAATCAAACTTGTAGAAACTTATGCCAAAGAAGTTGGTCTTTGGGCATCGGAGATGAAACAAGCAGAATATCCGCGTGTACTGCGTTTTGATTTATCGACTGTAACGCGTAATATTGCAGGGCCATCGAATCCACATGCACGTGTATCAACCAGCGACTTAAAAGCCAAAGGCATTGCAGGTGTGGTTGAACAGCGTACCGATGGTTTAATGCCAGATGGTGCGGTGATCATTGCAGCCATTACTTCTTGTACCAATACATCTAATCCACGAAATACCGTTGCCGCAGGTTTGTTGGCACGTAAAGCCAATGAATTGGGCCTAACCCGTAAACCTTGGGTGAAATCATCTTTTGCGCCAGGTTCTAAGGCTGCTGCGCTTTATCTTGAAGAAGCAGGCGTATTGGATGACTTAGAAAAATTAGGTTTTGGTATCGTGGCGTATGCATGTACCACCTGTAACGGTATGTCAGGTGCGTTAGACCCTAAACTGCAACAAGAAATTATTGACCGTGACTTGTATGCAACAGCGGTGCTTTCGGGTAACCGTAACTTTGATGGTCGTATTCATCCTTATGCAAAACAAGCGTTCTTGGCATCACCTCCGCTCGTTGTAGCGTATGCGATTGCAGGAACCATTCGTTTTGACATTGAAAAAGACGCATTAGGCACGGATAAAGACGGTAATCCAATTTACCTGAAAGATATTTGGCCTTCGGATGAAGAAATTGATGCGCTGGTTAAAGAAGCGGTGAAGCCTGAACAGTTCCGTAAAGTGTATATTCCAATGTTTGATTTGGGTGTTACTGAAAAAGCGGCAAGTCCTTTATATGACTGGCGTCCACAAAGTACCTATATCCGCCGTCCGCCATATTGGGAAGGGGCTTTGGCTGCGCCACGTACACTGGCAAATATGCGTCCGCTTGCCATCTTGCCTGATAATATTACAACGGATCATTTGTCTCCATCGAATGCAATTATGATGGATTCGGCAGCAGGTGAGTACCTACACAAAATGGGTGTACCTGAGGAAGACTTTAACTCCTATGCAACGCACCGTGGTGATCACTTGACTGCACAACGTGCGACATTTGCGAATCCGAAACTGTTTAATGAAATGGTGGTTCGTGCGGACGGTACGATTAAGCAAGGTTCGAAAGCACGTGTTGAACCTGAAGGCGAAGTGATGCGTATGTGGGAAGCGATTGAAACTTATATGAACCGTAAGCAACCTCTTATCATCATTGCAGGTAAAGACTATGGTCAGGGTTCTAGCCGTGACTGGGCTGCAAAAGGTGTACGTCTTGCAGGTGTTGAAGCGATTGTGGCAGAAGGTTTTGAGCGTATTCACCGTACTAACTTGGTGGGTATGGGCGTGTTACCGCTTGAGTTTAAAGCAGGTACTGACCGTAAAACTTTAGGTTTAGATGGTACTGAGCTATATAGCGTGATTGGTAATATCGCGCCACGTTCGACTTTAACTTTAGTGATTGAGCGTGCGACGGATGAAGGTAAGAGTGAAATCGTTGAAGTACCTGTAACTTGTCGTCTAGATACTGAAGAAGAAGTGTCTGTTTATGAAGCGGGTGGTGTATTACAACGCTTTGCGCAGGATTTCTTGGAAGGGAATGTGGCGTAGTTAAAAATAAGTCTTTTTAATACTTGAAATAATTTTATAAAGCCATATTTCATATATGGCTTTATTTTTTGTGTATGGATATGGAAAGATATTTGGATTTAGATGGTGATTCAGGTGTAGTTGGATATGAAATTGGGGATACTTTCATAAGGGTTAAATTTAGTGGTACAGCTAAAATTTATACTTATAGTTATCGAAAAGCAGGGGTTAATAAAGTAGAAGAAATGAAGCGATTGGCTAAATGTGGCGATGGTCTTAATTCTTATATTAAGTTGTATGCTAATAAATTGTATGACAGATAAATTAACCGTTATTAAATTTTGAGACTTCAGATGAATAAAAAATTACAAGTATTTATTTCTTCTACTTTCATCGATTTGAAAGAGGAAAGACAAGCTGCAGTTAGTGCAATTTTAAAAGCAGGACACATTCCAGCAGGTATGGAGTTGTTTAAAGCCGCTGACAAAAGTCAATGGGAGATTATAAAGCGTTGGATAGATGAGTCTGATGTTTATATGCTTATTCTAGGTGGTAGATATGGGAGCATTGATCCTCAAAAGGGCGTTAGCTATACAGAATTAGAATATGACTACGCTGTTGAGACGGGAAAACCATTATTTGCTGTGGTAATTGAAGAGTCGGCTTTAGAAGAAAAAGTTAAAAAAAATGGTTTGGATTTTTTAGAAAGAGACAGACCTTCTGAATTAAAACTTTTTAAAGAAAAAGTTTTACAAAATATGAGTTCTTTTTTTAATGATTTAAAAGATATTAGACTAACTGTAATGGAAAGTTTGCCAGAAATTGCTCAGATGAATAATTTGTCCGGATGGGTGTCGGGTGATGATATTCCCGATATTAATGGATTAATTAATGAAGTAACTGAACTTAGAGAAAAAATTAAAGATTTAGAAAAAGACAATAATCAGTTAAGAATGAATAAAAGTCGGGAATCTAATACAAATAATTATCAGGAATTAATACAAGTACTAGAGTCAATCAAAGTTAAGGTGCCAGAAAATGTTTCTAAGCAAAGCGCTGAAATGGAATTGACTCTGTTACAATTGTATAAAAATAGTAGTGATTATATAATTACGGGTATTACTAACGCATTTGGTGTAAGCGATGGAGAATCATTTCTTTATCATAATGTTTGTCCTAAGTTACAAATTCACGGTTTAGTTGAAAATGAAAAAGTTACAGGTGTAAAGTATCGTAGATTTGCAATGACGAAAAAAGGGACGGAGTTTTTGGCATATCTACAAAAACAAAAAATTTTAAAAGTGTAATAAATTATCAATTGATAATCTGACTTATTTAGAGTTCCACCACGCTTTACGGTGGAACTGCAAAGTAGTTTATTTAAAAATTTACACTTCATTTATTCAAATATTAATCATTTTGGTATTCCGCATAATAATTAGGAGTCACAAATGCCTATAGAAAAAGAAACACTTCCTAAAATTGAAGAAAATACTGTTCAAAATAAAACAATCGAAGTAGAAAAACTATTTAAATCACTTTCTGAAATGCCTTCTGACTTCTATTCCGAAGAAAGAGTAGATGAACCACCGCAAGAACGAGAAGTTATCCAAATCAGAAAATAGTAGAATTTCTACATGTAGATGAACTGCAAGTAGAGAGCTAGATTAGCAAATCCTTGTAAAGCAGCCAAAATTTCCAATCGAAATTATACTTTGCCTAAATGCCATCATCATTTGTCGAAATGATCAATAGACATCCATCATAAAATGCATATACTAGTAAGACCATTTTCTAAACATATGGAGAACAAAAATGGTTACTGCTGGCGAAAAACCTGGAACAGGCTTCTATTTTTGTGTTCAATGCGGACACCGCGTCTACTTAGAAATTGGTACAGATCGTTTACCCCCGTGTACCAAATGCCAAGGCAATCAATTTAACAATAAGAATGCCTAAGCCAAAGATTTAACAGTTACCCACTGTTTAAAAGAAAAGCCCTATCACCCGATAGGGCTTTTTGCTAAGTTATAAAAAAGATAAAAACATCCCAACTTAGGCCACACAGGAAAAGCACATGGAAACCATATTAGGACTTTGTATCGGCATTGGCTTAAGTGCTGCCTGTGGCTTTCGTGTCTTTGTCCCACTCTTGGTCATGAGCCTTGCATCTATTATGGGATGGTTCGAACCCATGCAAGGTTTTGAGTGGTTAAGCATGCCATCGGTGTGTATCGCCTTAGCCATTGCAACTGTCTGTGAAATCGCAGCTTATTACATACCTTGGGTCGACAACGCTTTGGACACCATTGCAACGCCAGCCGCGATGGTCGCAGGAACACTCACCACTATGGCAGTCAGCAGCGGGGAAATGTCACAGTTTGCCAGTTGGGCCGCCGCAATTATTATCGGTGGCGGAACAGCAGGTGCTGTGCAAATGAGTACCGTTGCCGTTCGAGGGGTTTCAACTGCAACGACGGGCGGGGTTGCCAACCCACTGGTGTCTACAGTGGAGTGGATAGGTGCCGTTTTACTGTCCGTGCTGTCACTACTGGTTCCTGTCTTGGTGGTGATTGTGGGCATTATTTTGGCGATCTGGACCGTACGTTGGTTTAAACGTAAAAAACAACAAAGTATCAGAACACCCTTATAGTTTCAGTAGTTTTCTTATGGCATTGCTGGGTCTCTAAATTTTAAAAATAGAGTGGCTAATTTTTTGGTTAGTGGACATCAATCCTTTTAACTTGATATGGCTTAGAGGTCAGTTTCACTTTTAAAATAATGATTGATTTTTATACGGCATCCGTTTAATTTTATAAATACATACTTTTTGTATGGTTTTGTTTGTAGTTGAACTTTATAAAAATTATTCGGGGAACTGTAAATGATAAAATTTATTGTAAATGAACAGCCTAGTGAAAAAGGCATTCATCATATTCATAATGCATCCTTAGGTTGTGCAGATTTACCCAGCTCGGAGGATCAAATTCTGATTGGTTATTTTGCCAGTTATGAGCTGGCTTATAAACGGGCAAGAATGAACTGGCCCAGAGAAAAAGTCGAAGGTTGTGACAAGTGCTGTTTCAAATAATCAAAAACAAAAAAGCTCTGCAAATTATGCTGAGCTTTTCATTGTTGGATATGGATGCTCTATTTTTAAGCATTACAACATTAATGAATTTCAACTCGGGTCGTGACCTTAATTTTTCGACATTCTCGGTCAGCTTCGACTAAAGCACGAATTTTAAAGTCAGAAAACCGCACTACTCGGTTTTGCATAGCAAACTGTTCAGGTGTCCTAATTTCTAAGCACTGAAAAGGACGTAGATTTTTTAGGATGTGCTTCTGTTTATCTGTCATGTTCTGTGTCGATAAATATACATAGCCTTTGGAGGTTTTTAACAACACTTCATGTGGCTGTGCTTCAGTTGAGTTGGTGACTTTGACAATATGTGTTTTTAACACTTTGCATGCACTGAGGGAAAGCGCAAGGCACAGCATCAATAGGGCAGTTTTGGTTTTCATGATGAAACGTATTTGAATGGTCTTTCGTCACTTTAGCCGAAAGTTTTCCATGGCAACAATCAAAATATGACACGGATACAGTCATCTGTTTTTAATTGTAGAGCATTCTACAAATAGGCTTCTGATAAATGCTAATCTGTAGCACAGGTCTCAAAGATGAAGCATTCATTAGCGCGCTCTTTTACCTACTTTATTATTTAAAAAATTAACAAAACTATGAAAAAACAGTTCATTCTCACTTCTCTAATGTTCACTGCAATGTTGGGTATATCCGCCAATATATATGCTGAAAATTTAAGCGCAGCGGATATAGCTGATATTCAGCGACAAAAAGCCACCAGCCAATACAAGGCTTACCTTCCCGCAAAATATACGGTGTTAGAGGTCCTGCAAGGGGACTTAAACAAAGATGGTTTAAAAGATGTGGTTTTAATCGTCAAAGCTACAGATCCGAAACAATGGGTCACCGATGAATACCGTGGGAAACTAGATCGCAACCGCCGTGGTGTGATTGTGCTGTTGAATACCAAAGGGCACTACCAAAAAGTCGTTCAGAATCTGTCACTGTTTTCTTCAGAAAATGAAGATGGCGGTGTGTACTTTGCACCTGAGTTGGTGCCCTCTATCGAAAAAGGCCTGTTAAAACTACATTATGCCCATGGCCGTTATGGATATTGGGCCTATCAGTTTCGTTTAGAGGGGCGTGATATGCGCTTGATTGGCTATGACAGCTCCGATAATTTTGGCCCTTATGTGAACAGTGAAACCAGTGTCAATTTTCTCACGGCTAAGAAGCTGGTCAGAGAAAATCTCAACAAAGACTCGGATAGCGACCCTAAATTTAAAGAAATATGGAGCAAAGTGAGTGTTGCTCCGCTGTATTTGAGCACAATTCAGGACATCGATGATCTGAGTTTTGAATAGTGTTGGCTTAGTTTTTGCTAACTTATATCTCAAAATGCACTTCTATGAGTGACGTGAGCCTAGGGCATCAGTCACATGACTGCTTGGATTATGTATAGGGGAGAGAGATGGAAAATAAAGAACTGCTCTTGAGTGTTGAAGAGAAACCTAAGCTGAGTACGGCGGCTCATTTGATGGCAGGCTGGCCTTTGTTTTTAGTGATGATTGGTGGTGCAATCGGTGGAGCCTTAGCTGTGGTTGCTTATGTGATTAACCGAAAAATCTATCTGTCTCAGCTCAGCAATATGCAAAAGGTGCTTGCCAATTTACTCTGTGGTATGTCTGCGATCAGTTTATGGTGGTTTATTGCAACATGGTTGCAAGGCTATATGGGGACTTAAGCGTTCTGAAATGATGGTGTAAAAAATGATAAAAGTTCATTTTTATGCGATGAAATAGATGATTCAACTGTCGTTATGAATATTTTTATCAAGTCTGGTTTTATTTAGGGAAATATTTTTCATCATCGCTTGAAATTAGCTAATCTTCGGAAATTTATCCCGTACCAATTTGCTTAATATAGCGTTTAAGGGCACAGGAATCGAAAAGAGTAGTTTGCGACTTGTTATCTATCAGATCAGCGTCGTACTTACCCACAAGGTCTCGATTCGGCTTAGGACGCTATAGATTATCCATTTATAGGCAAAAGTTTAGAACTTACCCAGTTTTAATCGTTGAAGTTATCTCCTGATCCCTAGAAACAACATGATAAAAACAACACGATAAAAGACACGTCCATTTAAATATTTTCTTCCATTTTAAGCGTCTATATTGCTCCGAATTTATTCAAATATTTGCTCTAACTATGCTAAAACAAATTGGCGCTTTGGTTTGCGAAAACGGCTTTAAAAAAATTGCGATTTGATAACATTGGAACGCTTAGAGTTCTGCTATAACCATTAAAAGTCTGATAAAAAATATGGAACAACAATGAAAATATATGTCACTAGCATCATGGTCGATAGCCAAGAAAAAGCCTGTCAGTTTTATACAGAAAAACTCGGTTTTAAAGTCAAACATGATGTACCTGTGGGGGATTATCGTTGGCTGACTTTGGTTTCCCCCGAAAGTCCAGAGGGTGTTGAACTGCTACTGGAACCTGATGCACATCCTGCGGCACAGCCGTTTAAAGCTGCGATTAAAGCAGATCTGATTCCCTATACTTCTTTTCAAGTGGGTGACCTCGATGCGGAATATGAGCGACTCAAAAACTTAGGGGTGCGCTTTACTAGTGAACCGATGCGGGCAGGAAAAGTTAAAGTTGCAGTCTTTGATGATACCTGCGGGAATCTCATTCAGCTGATGCAGGTCTGCGCAGGAAGTTGAATTTCTCATCTGTGATGCAGTAAAGAAATAAAATCCTGAGAAAAGCGCTGTTATGTGAGAAAAAAATCATAAATACGCTGCATTTGGGAAAATATTTTTTAGATAACCTGAAAGCCAAGATTTTTTTCCAAAAATAGCCAAAAAGACTTTATCTTCGGGAAACAATCCCGCCCTTGGATTGTTAAATTATATCTCAAGGGTGTGACGGGATCGAAAAGAGTAGCATGCTACCAGTGGCGCAAAACGCGTGAGTAGTACTTACCCAAAAGGTCTTGATTCGGCTTAGGACGCTATAAATCAAAAGTTTATAGGCTATAAGATCATCGCTTACAAAGTTATGATAGTTGAAGTAAACAACATGTTTTCCCAGACACCCTAAAAAATTTGAACTCGAATAAAATATAAATCAAAAAAAATAAATTTTAATATTTCCCGATAAAACCGAAAAATTCTGCTGTTGTAGTTTCACTTACATCATTTTATTTTAAGTTTTCAATCTAATCAGCGCTGCTAAAAAGTTGGTTTTATATGGAGTGATGGGTGCCTAGGATTAAGGCTGTTTTCGATATTTCTTGAATGATTGACAGCAGAAACACAGCTTGCTATTTTTCGCGCTCGCTTTTGTATGCTGTTATTCTCATGGCTCTAAATGACAACTTTATTTATACACCGCCCCAAGAAGACTTGGTGATCGTTTATGAAGACGATGATTTGGTGGTGATTGAAAAGCCTGCGGGTTTGTTGTCTGTGCCAGGGCGTTTACCAGAACACCAAGACAGTGCCTATTTACGGGTTTTAGCTCAGTACCCACATGCCAAAATTACCCATCGTTTAGATATGGCGACCTCGGGAATTCTAATGTTTGCCAAACATCGCGATGCCGAAGTCGCCGTCAGCAAAATGTTCCAAGCCCGCACGGTGGACAAACACTATATTGCTTTAGTTCAAGGCCAGTTGGATGCCGCAGGCAGTGTTGAAGTACCACTGATTACTGACTGGGAAAATCGACCACGGCAGATCGTGCACTTTGAACTGGGCAAACCTGCAAAAACACTTTATCAAGCTCTTAGCTATGATACTGAGACCGGTATTACGCGAGTTTTACTGACCCCGATTACGGGGCGTTCACACCAGCTCCGTGTGCATATGCAATATATTGGGCATCCAATTACAGGGGATAAGTTATATCACCCTGAGCCGACACGAAGTCCATTAAAACGTATGGCTTTACATGCCAGTTTTCTCGCCTTTCAGCAGCCTTTAAGTGGTAAAGCGGTTGCGATTCATGGAAGTGTGCCATTTTAACTGTGTCACACTTTAACTATATTTTGAGAAATACTTAAAATTTGGGATATCAGGTCGTTTAAAAAACCGTTAGCGTAAGTTGTGTAAGTGCAGTTTTATCCAGTGTGCTTATCTTTGTTGAAATTAACATTTGAGTTTGGCTTTTTAGCCATGATCACGACTGATTGAAATTGAATGAAAATAGGTTTGTCTGTTCCAAGGCTTACTGTTCGAGTTTCATGTGTTCTTACAGCGGAGTCTTTAAAAGAAAAATGACGTTCCCTTAGGGAGATAGGCCATGCTTTATGTATTTGCTGTCATTCTTGTGCTGCTGTGTGCGGTTATATGCTGGCAAAAAATACACAGCCTTGCCCAAAAAAAGAAGATTGAATCCTTAGAAAGCAATTTAGAGCGCAGTCGAAACAGTTTAGAAGTTTATGAACAGCAGCAAAGTGAATTACAACACCGGCTGACCAGTTTAAGAATTGAGCTTGGAACACTCAGACAACGTAACGAAACTTTGAGTCCTTACCAAGAAATTATTGATGTTGAACACTATGTGATTGAACGGCACAACCAAGTTGAATTGTTTGCTGAAACGGTTAAATTTGATGCTGAACAGATGCTCAAACAATTTCGGCAGCGCATTGAAAAAGTACATCACTTCTTAACGGAATATGAATGTAAAGCCAAAGAAGTTACCATGCAGCGCGCCAGAGAAAAACTGGGTGCTTTTTTTCATATGGCTGAAGAACGACAACATCTGGCTGAAATATCGAAGGTACTACACCATAAAATTGAAACCTACAGCCAGAGTTATCAACTACCTTCCGAGCAGTTATTAGATGAACTCATCGAAGGCTATGGGAAAACGGATGCGGCTGTTCATTTACTGAAAGTTCGGCAACAGGTGATTCGTGCGGTTGAGCAAAACGACGTTGTGAACTGCGCCTTTATGGATGAGAATCGGCGATTATCGATGATGGTTTTGGTTTCACAGTTGTTTAATACGAAAGCAGACTTTTATTTACAACGTGTGAGCAAAGACAATCTTGGTCTTTTGATTCAAGCTTTGCAGGATGACTTTACCCTGATCAATTACTATGGTGTGGCTTTCGGTCATACTCAGATACAAGAGAGTTATCTGGCTTTACGCTTAGAAGAACTTAAATTTTCAGCCTTATTAGAAAACTTAAAAAGCAGTGATTTACAGTTTCAAGCGGACATTTTAGTTGAAGATCGGGTTTTACACTAACACGGCAAAGCCAGCGTGAAATAAAGTCTAAACAACCTTCGAAAAATCAGATGTAACTGCTATAAAAATGAGCAAAATATGCTATGTTGAAGTCACTATTTTGTCACTTGCCAACGATATATTGGCTAAAAAGATAACAAGGACATACGCATGACACGTGATTATGAATTATATCCAGATGATGATAACGGAAATGTACTTTGGCAAATGGCTGAGGATGGCGACGACCTGTCTGAACCGCATGAAATAGAATATTCGATTGCCTTTCAAGAGCAGTCACAAGCAGAAAAGTGTGCGTTGTATTTATTACAAGAAGAGCAAAAAATCACGTTGTTTGTCGATGAAGAAAGCGACGTATCTGAGTGGATTATTACCATCTATGTGTATATGGAACCTGAGTATTCAGACATTGTTGACTTAGAACAATGGTTTACTAAAATTGCAGAACAGTTTGGTGGTGAATATGACGGCTGGGGCTGTATGGCCTATGTCTATGACGATGAAGATGATGAGGACTATGAGCAAGGTCAAGCCTAAGAAATGGTTAAAGTTAAAGCATGTTGAAAAACATGCTTTTTTTGTTGGTGGGGAGAAAAAGAAGGCAGGACACGTTTTGCTTACCTAAGAATGTTTACAGAAAAATACAGCATGTGGGTTTGAGCGTTTTAAACTAAATCTGAATATTTGAAAAAAACGAAAAAAATCATGCCAAATAATGTCCAATTACACCGCGTATTGAGTGCGCCCGTCGAGCGCGTCTATGGTGCTTTTACCACCGCAGATGCTTTAGTGAAATGGATGGCACCACATGCTTTACCGCACATGTAGATCAGTTTGATTTGCGAGAAGCTGGTCAATATCGCATGTTCTTTACCAACTTCAGTACGGGCATGCAGCATTCATTTCATGGCACTTATCATGAAATCGTTGAAAACAGTTTATTGCGCTATACCGATGAGTTCGATGTACCTGAACTAGCAGGAAAAATTGAAGTGCGTGTTGAGTTTAAAGAAGTATCTGTCGGTACTGAGGTCCATATTACGCAGTCTGGTTTATCCGATGTGATTCCTGTTGATGGCTGTTATCTGGGTTGGCAGGAGTCATTGCAACTCTTGGCTTTTTTAGTGAATCCAGACATTCCCGATGAATAGTGCTTCGTCATCGTTGAACAATAGAATAAGTTGCACAAAAGAATAAAAGGAGTTCTGCATGCCAATACGCATGAAGAGAATTTATGCACCTGCCGAGGCCGAGGATGGCAAACGGGTCTTGGTTGACCGGTTGTGGCCACGAGGGGTCTCAAAACTTGAGGCAAAAATAGATGAATGGCCAAAAATTCTAACACCATCCAATGAACTACGGAAATGGTATCACCAAGACATGGTGGCACACTGGGATGAGTTTAAAGTCCGTTATATGAAAGAACTGGAAGCACATCCCACCGAGTTGAATGATTTGCGCCAATTCGCGGTGCGTGAGCAGATAACGTTACTCACCGCAGCCAAAGAAGAACAGCATAACCATGTGGTGATTTTGAAGCAGTGCTTGGAACAAAAATAAGAGTTGAGCTGATGCTAATACAGGGAAAATTTATATTTTCCTAGGCTTTATTTTATTCATCCCATGACAATGCTAAAGCCTTAAAATAAATATGTGATTCGCATCGTTTTCATCTGAAAAATGCTATATTGGCGCTTTGAGCAATGTGAATTGCTTATTTTTTTATTTTTGAGGTTTTTATGTCTTTACCCAACTGCCCAAAATGCCAGTCCGAATATACCTATGAAGATGGTGACTTGCTGATCTGTCCTGAATGTTCAAACGAATGGAAAGAGGGAGAAGCAACAGAAGAAGTGGTAGCAATCAAAGATGCCAACGGCAACTTACTTGCTGATGGTGACACGGTAACGTTGATTAAAGATTTAAAAATTAAAGGTTCGTCATCGGTGGTGAAAGTCGGAACCAAAGTGAAAAATATTCGTTTACTGCCAGATGCCGCAGATGGTCATGACATTGACTGTAAAATTGACGGTGTCGGTGCGATGAAACTGAAATCTGAGTATGTGAAAAAAGCCTAATCCGCTGAGTTTGCAGCTTGAGATTAAAACGGAGTCAATTGGACTCCGTTTTTGTTTTTTAGCCATTTTGAAAAGACATTTAAGCGTTGAAACACCAGCACAGCATGCTATAAAGATAAAAACTGTTGAAGAATACGTTATGCCACATATCCACCTTGAATATTCAGACAATATCGATACCCTTGAAGTTAAGCCGATGTTATTGGCTCTAAACCAAGCTTTGCTGGATGGTCAGTTTGTACAATCGGGCAATCACATCAAAAGTCGTGCCATTCGGCAGTCCGATTTTGTGATTGGGGTAGAAGGCGATGCGCAGGCTTATTTGCATGCCAAAGTGTCTTTATTAAGCGGACGAGATGAAGCCACCAAGTCTGCCATTTCGAGCCAATTGCTTAAAACCTTGCAGCAAAACTTTACCGCTCCTCAGGATTTAACGGTACAAATTTGTGTAGAAATTATTGAAATGCCAAAAAGCAGTTATAGCAAATTGGTATTAAAAGCATAAAATTATGAAGAGTTCCAAACCGTTTATTGGGCTGATATCACGTGTCATTTAAACGGTTTGAGGCTGTCATGCGTTATTCATATAGCGCTGTTATTTTAAAAAAATAAAATCTGGGCTGGTAGTAAATGCACTTTTTTTTATAAAAGAAGTCATTTATATTTTATGAAATTGGATGATTTTTTATTCGGTTTTGGTGGATCTATAATCACTTTAAAATAACAATAGGTGAGCTTATGTCAGGATGGTACGAAGTAAGTCAGGCAAATGATGGCCAATATCGCTTTGTTTTAAAAGCGGGAAATGGCGAGGTCATTTTGACCAGTGAACTGTATAAAGCAAAGGCGTCAGCACATAATGGAATTGAATCGGTGCAAAAAAATAGCCCCGATGATACGCGTTATGAACGCTTAGAAGCCAAAAATGGCAAACCTTATTTTAACTTAAAGGCTGCCAATCATCAGATTATTGGTACCAGTCAGTTTTATGCCAGTGAGCAATCCCGAGATAAAGGCATTGAATCGGTCAAAAACAATGGTTCAAGTACCACGATTAAGGATTTGACGACTTAAGATCAGATTACATATTTTGCTTGTTTTAAGAATTAAAGAAAACCGCGTGTTTGCTATGGATGGCGCACGCGTTTTTTATGCGGTTTGATTTGTAGTGTGGGAGTGCGATGTGGATTTTCGATTAGTTGGAGATGAGCATGCAGGGCATGAAATTATCTTCAAACTCAAACAATGGGATGATGCCATTTGTAAAATGGATGTACAAAATATCATTCGTCTTTGTCAGAGTGATGTCAGCTTGTTTGATATTGGGTTTGAGCTACAAGGTGTACAAGCCTATCAAGAATTGTGGAGACGATATGCCCCATTTTTTCAGGGGGAAATCAAAGTGTTCAGGCGTAACATCAATATTTTTAGTCTTGACGGTTTAGCTTTTTTACATTGTTATTCTAAATTGGATCATGCCAGTGGCGTTGCAACCCCAGAGATTCCTTGGTGCAGAACCACGCTATGTTTTCAAAAAACGGCAGGTGAGTGGTTGGTTGCCCATCAGCATATTTCGGTGCCTGTGGACTTTGAAACTAAAATGTCAAAGCCGATTTATTTTCCAGACTGAGTTCGACTAAAGCTTTGGCTTGGGCACAGATAGAGCCACCTCCGTTTTGCTGGACTATGTTTGAATGACAACATGAACAACTTAAGAAGGAGGGCATCTATGGCATTTCAAGACTTTTACCGACTGAGTTCTCATGCAGTGCTGACCAATGACGCAGGACAGGTTTTGCTACTGAAAGCCAATTATGCCGATCAGGCTTGGGGGCTACCCGGTGGAGCCTTGGATATGGGAGAAACCATTCATCAGGCTTTATTGCGTGAGTGCCAAGAAGAGCTCGGTTGTCAGGTTCAAATCGATTATTTATCGGGTGTGTACTTTCATTCGGCAGTGACCTCACATGCCTTTATTTTTAGATGTCATTTGGCTGCATCTGCTGAGATCAGCCTCAGTGATGAACATACGGCTTATGCTTGGTTTGATTTAGATCAGCTGTCGAGAGTACAACGGATTCGCGTTGAAGATTGTTTAAATTATACAGGTATCGTGCAAAGCCGAAGTTTTTGAGTGCAAAATTAAGATTCCTCTAAAGTGGAGTGAGTGCATATGTTGAATAATAAGATCATAAAACGAAATAGTCCCATTATTGGTGTCTTGCTGATGAGTGCCTTGAGCCAGTTGACTCATGCTGAAACGGGTAACTATTTTATGCATAAAGACTGGGAGCTTGCCTGTGATAATACGGGTATGTGCCGTGCGGTGGGGTATCAAAGTGATGCTGAGTTTGGTCATCCAGTTTCATTACTGATTTCTCGTCCCGCAGGTGCAGGCAGTGCGGTGCTCAGCCAAATTCAAGTGGCTGAGGAGTTTACGCAGGATACTGAAGCCAGTTTAAATATAGGAGGAACATCTCTAGGGAACCTAACCATCGATGCCAAGAAAAGTACTGCGAAACTGTCCAGTGCTCAAAGTGCGCAGTTGCTAAAGGCCTTGGTGGGTGCAGAAGATATTCGTCTTACGACCCAAGCACAGCAATGGCAAATTTCAACCGCTGGTGCAAATGCTGTTTTGCTCAAAATGGATGATATACAAAAACGTGTAAATACACCGAATGCGGTATATCAAAAAGGCAATCAGTCTGAGCAAAATGTTTTACAACCCAAAGCCATCCCCAAAATTGGCATCACGGGATACCGACCTGCGGTTGCCAGTCATTTTGCCGTGGACAGTAAAAATGCCCATCAACTCTTTAAAAAGTTAAAAGCAAAAACAGATGAACAAGACTGTCCAAATCTCTATGAGGCACGGTTTTTTGAGGAAGATCGGGTTTCAGTCTATCCGCTGAATGCGGAACAAGTGGTGGTTCAAGTGCCATGTTGGCGTGGAGCGTACAATGAAGGTCTAGGCTATTGGGTTATGGACAAAGCATTGCAAAAGATTCAGCAGCAAGTCACCACATCAGGCTCAAGTTTTAGTGAGGCGCAAATTTTCTCAGAACAAAAAGGGCGGGGTATCGCTGACTGTGGTATTCGTTCCGAGTGGGCTTGGAATGGAAAGGCTTTTGTCCTCAGTTATCATGCACAATCGCAGCAATGTAAAGGCTTTGCGGGTGGTGCATGGAACTTACCCACTTATGTCGCGATCGTTGCGCGAACGGATTAAGTCGCGCTTGCGTTTAGTTTAAGAATAATGTCATCCAGCGGCTTGATACGCTTGACTTCATCCCAGAGGGCTTTGGCTTCAGGATAGTGTTTAGACATCATGCCCAACCACTGCTTATAACGTCCGACCATATTCATTTCTTTTTTATAGCCGCCGTTTAAAAAACGGATTTGTAAGGTCAGTAGCTCATTCCATGTGAGCAGAGGTGTATCGATATTTTGACGAATACACTGAGTCAAATCGGGGGTAGTCACGGCACCACGTCCAATCATCAAATCTTCACAGCCAGACTCTAACCGACACTGTTTCGCGTCTGTATTGTTCCAAATTTCACCATTGGCAATCACATTGATCTTCAATGCTTCACGAATCGGGCGGAGCTGATCCCAAAAAGCGGGTGGGGTATAACCATCGGCTTTGGTACGTGCATGCACGGTAACCCATGCTGCACCTGCATCTTCAATGGCATGAGCATTGTCCAACATAAAATGTCGGTCCATATAGCCTAAGCGCATTTTCGCAGAAACAGGAATGTGCGCAGGAACCGCATCACGTACTGCTTTGACCAGTTCATGCACCACTTCTGGCTCATCTAAAAGCACCGAGCCACCACGGTGACGGTTCACGGTTTTGGCTGGACAGCCAAAGTTCATATCAATGGCGGGTGCACCGAGTTTCACCGCACGGATGGCATTGGCAGCCAGCATTTCAGGGTCATTGCCTAAAAATTGAACATGCACGGGTGTTCCCGCTGCCGTTTTTCCATCATTCAGTAATTCAGGGCAATACTGATGAAAAATATGATCGGGTAAGACCGAATTGGTCACACGGATAAACTCGGTCACACACCAGTCGAAGCTACCTACAGACGTGAGCACATCACGCATGATTGGGTCGGTTAAGCCTTCCATCGGTGCAAGAATGAGTTTCACAGCGGTGTCACCAGTCAAATAGAAAAACGGTGTTATACGCAAATCCGATCACGCTGTCTAGTCTAAGGTGTTTGGGTTAAAGCGAAATAGCTTTGAATCTGTGTCTCCTCGACAAAGGCGTCATCATGTGAAACTAAAATAACCGTCCCTGTAAAATCTCAAATAGCCTGTGTGTTTAGTCTCAGATTTTAATGGTGCAATATTCTCAGATAAATGGAAGGAAGCACTATGGGACAAGTTCTACACAGCAGTGCCACAACGACACAGGCAGTGCGTCGAGCAATACAAAATAGTCAAGAGAGCTTAAGAAGGCTAGCCAAGCGTTACGGCATCAATCAAAAGACCGTCGCAAAATGGAAGAAACGTACTTCAGTAGATGATCTTACAACCAGTCCAAAGAATCCTCGCTCAAGCGTGTTATCGCCTGAAGATGAGGCGACAATTGTTGCTTTTCAAAAACGCACTTTGTTGCCGCTAGACGATTGCCTTTATGTATTGCAGCCGAGTATTCCTTATCTGACACGCTCGTCGTTACACCGCTGCTTGCAGCGGCATGGTATTTCACGGCTGCCTGAGGTACAAGGTGATCGCCCTGTCAGGAAGCGCTTCAAGAGCTACCCCATTGGTTACTTTCATATCGACATCGCTGAGATGCAAACAGCACAGGGTAAGCTTTATTTCTTCGTTGCCATTGATCGCACTTCCAAGTTCGCGTTCACAGAATTGCATACTAAAGCCAGTAAGATGGCAGCCGCGGAGTTCCTGTGCAATCTGGTTAAGGCTGTGCCCTATAGAATCCATACGGTGCTAACAGATAACGGCATCCAGTTCACGAACCGCACCTGTGATCGCTACGCCTCTGAGCACATCTTTGATCGGGTTTGTACTGAATGTGGCATTGAACATCGTCTTACCAAGGTTAAGCATCCATGGACCAATGGACAGGTCGAGAGGATGAACCGAACGATTAAAGAAGCTACTGTTAAACGGTTCCATTACGACGATCACACTCAGCTATGCATTCACCTTGCTGATTTTATTGCTGCATACAACTTCGGCCGCAGACTCAAAACACTCAGGGGCCTGACTCCCTACGAATTCATCTGCAAACAGTGGATAGATGAACCTGAACTTTTTAAGATTGATCCGATCCATCAAATGCCGGGACTAAACACCTAGTCAAACTAAAAAAGACTTTATCGACCTAAAATCATTTCCAACACAAACTTAGATCCGATAAAACCGACAGCCAACAAGAAGAATCCAATTAAGGTAAAACGAATCGCTTTTTGACCGCGCCAACCAAAACGGTAATGTCCGATGAGCAAAGCCCCATACACAAACCAAGAAATAATACTAAAAGCGGTTTTATGTGCCAGATGTTGGGCAAAAAAGTTATCGATGGTAAAGAAACCAAACACCAACGCCACGGTCAGTAAAATAAAACCCGTTTTAATCAAGTCAAACAGTAAAGATTCCATGGCTTGAAAAGAGGGCAGTAAGTTGACCCAAAAGCGTTTCTTTTGTTTGTTTTTTAACTCACGATCTTGGAACCATAAAATCACGGCTTGTATGGTCGCCATGAGTAGCACTGCATAGGCCGACAGCGACAAAATAATATGAATATCTAGGCCCAATGAGCGTTGTTCAATAAATTGGGTAGACTGGCTAAAGGCAAAACCTAAAATAAGTCCTGTAGCAGCCACAGGAATGCCAATCAGATTCAAAGCTAGAATTGGACGATAAGTGCTATAGAGCAGACTAAGTAATAGCATGAGCCCAGATGTAAATGACATTAAGACAAAAACGTCATAATTCACTCCCATCGGTGTGAGCATGTCATGGTACAAAACAGTGGCATGTAGCAATAAGCCTAAGCCTAAAATAATGCCAATAAACCAATGGTTTGGATCACGTTTAGCCATTAATTTGAGAAACAAATACCAAAAAGAGGTGGTATAAGCGACTAATGCTAAGATGGTGTAAACCAAGGGCAGGCTAATCATGTCAAACCTTTTTCAGGATGATGAATATTCATTTATATAAATTCGGTGCGAACTACAGTATCCTATAGCATTCTATGCATAAATTTTCTATTTTAAGAAAGATTTTTTTGCAACTAGCAATTTTAAGCGGATTTTGCAATGTTTGATACCTTAACGGAACGACTCACGCAGAGTTTAAGAAATGTTACTGGCTCTGGGCAGCTAACCGAAGACAATATTAAAGATACCCTACGTGAAGTACGTATGGCACTTCTTGAAGCCGATGTTGCACTTCCTGTAACTCGTGAATTTATCGCGAAAGTTAAGGAAGAGGCGTTGGGTCAAGAAGTCATGACTCAATTATCGCCAGGCCAAGCATTTGTTAAAATCGTGCATGACGAATTAACGAAAATGATGGGCGAGGCAAATGAAAGCCTTGATCTTGCAGCAAAACCTCCTGTTGTAGTCCTACTCGCGGGCTTACAAGGTGCAGGTAAAACAACAACGGCTGCAAAACTTGCTCGCTTCTTACAAGAACGCCAAAAGAAAAAAGTAGCGATGGTATCTGCCGACGTTTACCGTCCAGCAGCAATTAAACAGCTACAAACCGTTGCAGGTGAAGTTGGCGCGATTTTCTTTGAATCGAGTGCAGACGAAAAACCAATTACCATTGCAACGCGTGCAATTGAACAAGCCAAAATTCAGTTTGCGGATGTCTTGATTGTCGATACTGCAGGTCGTCTACACGTAGACGATGAAATGATGGACGAGATCAAAGAACTTCACGCGGCGATTAAGCCAACTGAAACTTTGTTCGTGGTCGATGCAATGACCGGTCAGGATGCGGCAAATACAGCCAAAGCCTTCAATGATGCACTGCCATTAACGGGTGTGATTCTGACCAAAACTGATGGTGATGCGCGCGGTGGTGCGGCGCTTTCAGTACGTGCAATCACAGGTAAGCCAATCAAATTCTTAGGTATGGGTGAAAAGCTCGATGCCTTAGAGCCATTCCATCCTGAACGTGTTGCACAGCGTATCTTGGGTATGGGTGACGTACTTTCTTTAGTCGAAGAGCTTGAGCGTAAAGTCGACAAAGAAAAAGCCGAAAAAATGGCGAAAAAACTGCAAAAAGGCGGCAGCTTCAACTTTGAAGATATGCTAATGCAGTTTGAGCAAATGAATAAAATGGGTGGCATGATGGGCTTCTTGGATAAGTTGCCTGGCATGAGCAATGCAGGGATTCAAGATGCGTTGGCGCAAGCGAACCCTGAAAAGCAAGTGAAAAAGATGGAAGCGATTATTCAATCGATGACCATCAAAGAGCGCCGCAATCCGGACCTCATGAACCCAAGCCGTAAAAAGCGCATTGCAGCAGGCTGTGGTATGGATGTCGTTGAAGTCAATAAGTTGATTAAACAACATGCGCAAATGGCGAAAATGATGAAGAAATTTGCCAATCCATCGGGTATGGCAAAAATGATGAAATCATTAAGCGGTATGCAAAAACAGTTTGGTGGCGGCGGCGGAATGGGGCCATTATTTGGTGGCAACGATAAGAAGTAATCTACTTCTTACCATTTCAGAAAAAGGCGCGTTGAGCGCCTTTTTTATGTTGTTTTGTGAGTCATGGAAAATATTATGTGTATTTTCAATACCCTCAATCAATAACAAAAACGCACTGTTTATGGCTTGAAAGTTGCGTAAAATTTATTCTTTTCAAACATTATAATAAGAAGTTGAAAATGAATGGATCAAAACAACATATCTATATTGTGCATGGCTATCAAGCATCGCCCAATGACCATTGGTTTCCATGGCTAAGTCAAAAACTCAGTCAGATGGATCTGCATGCTAAAGTAAAACGCTTAGTGCTCCCGCACAGCGATGCACCACATTTCGAAGAGTGGCAGCAGGCTTTGGCCCTGCAGATGACCACTTTGGATGAACATACCATCATCATTGCGCATAGTTTGGGGTGTCTGGCGACTTTACATTATCTCAGTAGTAAACTGCGTGAACGTCGAATCAAAGCGATCTTTTGTATTGCGGGCTTTAAAGCGGCTTTAAAAAGCTTACCTGAGTTAAGTGGCTTTATTGCGCAAGCGAAGTTGGACAGCGGTATACTCCACTCTCACATCGCTTCACGTGTGGTGATGTTTTCCAATAATGACCCTTATGTTCCACCGCCTTTGGCCCTTACCTTTGGGCACTTCTTGAGTGCAGAGGTACTGGAGGTGAAACGTGCAGGGCATTTTATGCGTGAAAATGGCTATGCTGAATTTGAGCTACTGCTCAATACCTTAAAACCCCTTTTACAACAGCAGGCGGTGGCTCAGGGTTGATGCTGAATATAATATTGTAGCCCTTTAAGTAATAAATCATTTTCAATGCATGGTGCATACTCTGCCAAATAGCGCGCAAATACAGGCGCATCACCGCCAGTTAAAATCAGTTGGCGTGGAGATTGTTGCAAGACTTTTTCAATGGTACTGACCAAGCCGAGCAAAATCCCATGATGCACTGCGTCGATGGTATTACGACCGGGCCCCAGTTCATCAAAAGCGGCATCTGGAATTTTAATGCCTTTGGTGTTTTGGATCAGCGAGTCTCGTTGTAAGTAGAGGTTGGGTAAAATATAGCCGCCCAAATGCTGTAAACCATCCGCCAAGTCGATGGTCAGCGCCGTGCCACAGCTAATCACACAATAGTTCTGCTCAGGATTACGTGCGACGGCCAACACTTGCAGCCAACGGTCAATTCCGAGTTGTTCAGGCTGTTCATAGCCACATTGTAAGCCAGCATAGTTGGCCTGTACTTGAGCAAAGGTGATCGGCACATTTAAACTTTTTAAAAGTCTACGGATTCGGTCATTATTTTTTTTGTCCTGAACCGAAGAAACGCCAATTTGTTGGATGTTTAAGTTTTTAAAATGCTGAATTAGACCTAAAAGTAAATCGGCAGGGGATTGCAAATGTAACTCAGCCCCTTGTTCCAAAATTTGATCTTCCTGCGTAATCCAATACTTCAGACGAGTATTACCAATATCTAACCATAAATTTTTCATGATGATGCTCAATCATTTAAACAGGGATCATTGGGCGTAAACGGCCTTGATAAAAGCTTTCCACACCATTGGCGGTCTGAATTTGTACTGCACCATCATCTTGAATGCCTAAAAAGATGCCTTGAGACAGACCTTTCATATGTTCAAATTCGACCTGTTGCTGCATAAATGCTGCGTAATGATTGAAACGAGAAGCCAAATTTGCACTGTTATGGGTGAACCATAGGCCTGCCTGTTGAATCGCCAGATACAGTTCTGCCATTAAGCGAATTCGCTCTGCTTGGGCTAAACCCAGCTGTTCAAGTGAGCTGGTGGCTTGATCAAGCTGGGTATCTTCGATTTGGTTGATATTGATACCTACTCCAATAATCGCTTGGTGGCTTGACAGTGGTTCAACTAAAATTCCTCCCCATTTACCTTGAGCACTGTAAAGGTCATTTGGCCATTTCACTTGCAGAGCAAGGCCTTGCAAACTCGGCATTTGCAAGATATTTAACGCAATTTCTAAAGCCAAGCGCCCATCTATAGGTGTTTTGGTTTGTAGCAATGTGCTTAAATAGATGTTTCCTTCAGGAGAAACCCATTGTCGTTGGCGCTGTCCACGACCTTGAGTTTGTCGTGTACTGCAGACCAAAACGCTCTGAATCCCTTTTTGCGCAATTTCACGCACATCATCATTGGTGGATGTGGTAACTGGCTTAAGCAATAAAACTTCAGGAAGTTGCTGTGCTTCAGCGAGAAGCTGTTGTAATTGGCGTGTCTCTAAATCCATATGAATCTGAGAAAAGTGAAAAATGATCATGGAGTTAATCATATATTTACTGATTGGCGCAATCGCTGGTTTTGCTGCGGGGCTATTTGGGGTCGGTGGTGGACTCATTATCATCCCGATTTTATATGTGGTGTTTACTCATCTGAACTATGACCCGAGTGTCATTATGCATATGGCTGTTGGTACATCATTGGCGACCATCATTGTCACGTCAATGAGTTCAGTGAGTGCGCATCATAAACGTGGGGCCGTGTTGTGGCCTGTGTTTCGCAATTTGGCACCGGGTTTAGTTATGGGCGCTTTTTTAGGTGCGGGCATTGCAGACTATATGTCAGGACATGGCTTACAACTGTTGATCGGTTTTTTTGCGGTGTGGGTGGCGTACAAAATGTTTAGTGGCGCACATGTTGAGGTCGATCCATCGCGTCAGTTGCCCTCTACAGGCAAACAGTTATTTGTCGGTGCAGGCATTGGTGTGGCTTCTGCGATCTTTGGCATTGGTGGGGGCAGTTTGACAGTGCCGTACTTAAACCGTCATGGTGTGGTTATGCAAAAAGCGGTGGCGACGTCAGCTGCTTGTGGCTTACCAATTGCAGTGGCTGGCGCTATAGGTTTTATGTGGTTCGGGCATCGGGCTGAAGTGAATGTACCAAATACCATTGGTTATATTCATGTCTATGCATTTTTCGGGATTGCGGTCATGAGTTTTATCACCGCAAAGTTTGGTGCGAAAGTGGCGCATCTTTTATCGCCTGCGATGTTGAAAAAGTGTTTTGCTGGTTTGTTGGTGGTAGTTGGTTTATATTTTATTTATCAAGGTTTTAGTTCTTAATTTCTTTGACAATGTTGTGTGCGTTGCTGTTGATTGGCATTATAGACGGTAAAATTGTTAGACAATGACATAGTGTTTAGCGTTTAAGATCGGGTAAAACCTAAAAATAGGTCACTAAAGACCATGGATTGCATCTTATAAAAACAAGTTAGGAACAGTATGCAAGCACATGATACAGAGAGTTTGTCCGAACAAATTGCCAAGCACATCAGTGAACAAATCATTCGCGGTGAGTTGGTCGAAGGTGAGCGCATACAAGAATTACGTATTGCCGCTGAACTGGATGTGAGTCGCGGCTCGGTGCGTGAGGCTTTGTTACTGCTTGAACGTACACATCTGATTGAAATCTACCCGCGCCGCGGCGCTATCGTTTCTGAAATGTCCGCTCAGCAAGTGCGTGCCTTGTTTGACACCAGCAGTCTGCTATTGGGGCAAATTGTGCAACGCATTGCGGAAACATGGCGTAGCTATGAAGCGGAACGTTTACAGCTGTTATTGGATGAGTTGGGGAATCAGCTGAAACAGGGCAGTATCGAAAAATTTTATGATTTGATTTTTGAAGGATTGGCGCGCCAGCATGAAATGGTGGGCAATGCTTATTTGATGAAGTTTTACCAAGAACTGTTACCCTCGATACGACGGAGCTATTTTTTAACCTTAAATACTTCGCGTAGAGAGTTACAAGAATCTTATGATTTATTTAAACTGGTGACTGATGCTGTTTTAATCAGAAAATCACAACAAGCTACTTTATTTATGGAAGATTTTTGTCGACACTTACGTAACTTGGTGTTGGAATCTCTGACCCGAATGAAACAAATTGAACTTGCGTGGGCGAGACGCTCACGACGTTAGTCAGGACATTATGCGTTTAAGCAGTTTAAAACTTTCCGGCTTCAAATCTTTTGCCGACAGTACCACATTACACTTTAAAGATAACCGTACTGCAGTCGTTGGGCCGAACGGTTGTGGTAAATCCAATGTGATCGATGCAATTCGCTGGGTCATGGGCGAATCCAGTGCGCGTCAGTTGCGTGGTGGCAGTATGCAGGATGTCATTTTTACCGGTACGGCAAAGCGTAAACCCGTCAGTGTCGCCAGTGTAGAACTGCGTTTTGACAACACTTATGGCAAGTTAGGCGGTAGCTATAATGCCTATACAGAACTGGCGGTCAAACGTCAGGTCAACCGCGATGGCAAGTCTGAATACTTTTTAAATGGCACCAAATGCCGTCGTCGGGACATTACCGATATTTTCTTGGGCACAGGTTTAGGGCCACGTTCTTATTCGATTATTGAACAGGGCATGATCAACCGTTTGGTCGATGCAAAACCTGAAGAAATGCGGGTTTTTATTGAGGAAGCGGCAGGAGTTTCGCGTTATCAAGCACGTCGCCGTGAAACTTTATTGCATTTGGATCACACTACGCAAAATTTATCGCGTTTAGAAGATATTGCCTCCGAGTTAAGATCACAGTTAAAAACTTTAAAACGTCAGGCTGAAACCGCAATTCAGTACAAAACACTGGAAAGCCAAATTCGCACCATTAAAGTCGAAGTTTTATCTTTTCAATGTGAACAAAGCAGCCGTTTACAGCAAGAATATACGTTGCACATGAATGATTTGGGCGATCAGTTCAAGTTAGTCCGTTCAGAGTTAACCACTTTAGAGCATGATTTGACGTCAACCAGTGAACTATTTCAACGCCTGATTCAGCAGTCCACGCCACTACAGAGTGAGTGGCAACAGGCAGAGAAAAAGCTGGCTGAGTTGAAAATGACTTTGGAACAAAAGCAGACACTGTTCCAGCAAAACACGACCACTTTGGCACAGCTTGAACAGCAGAAGGCGCAAACCAAAGAACGTATGCAACTGATCGAGCTGCAACTGGAAAGTTTGCACGAACAAAATGAGCTTCATACCGAACAGTTACAACAGCAAGAAAGTCAAAACCAACAGCAAAGCCAAGGTTTAATGGATTTAAAAGCACAGCAGCAACAGTTGCTTCAACAGTTTGAACAAGTCAAAAGTTTGGTTGAAAAACAGCAGCAACAAAAAACGCAAATGTTGGCACAAAGTGAACAGTTGGCCAAAAACATTTTACGCTTTGAACAACAAAAGCAGATTTTAGAGCAGCAAGCAGCGCAAATTCAAAACCAAAGCCAGTTGGATGCGATTGATCAACTGTTACATGCCAAGCAAGACGCCGAGGCACAGCAGTTACAACGTGAGCAAAGTATCATTGAGGTGCAGTTGCAGCTGGATGATTTGCGTATCCAACACCAAGCTGCTCAAACTGAGCTGAATCAGCACAAAGCAGATATACAGGTCTTAAGTGCCGAACAGAAGCATCTTAAGCAGTTGTTGGTTAAAGTTAGTGCCTTAAAAAATAGTGATCATCCACAGTTGATGCATGTGCTGCAGCTTAAAGATGCGGCTAAAACCCATGCCGCGCTGGTCGAAAAATTCTTAGCCAAATGGCTTTCAGCGCACTGTTTGGACAACAGCGATGCATTCACCGATGCCGTTGCACGTCAGTTAACGCCTCAGCCGCATGTTGAACTGATCGAAATTGCAGGTTGCGATAGCCTAGCCAGTTGGATTGAATCGCCACAATCCTCTTTGTGGCAGCAGGTGGGGGTGACCACCAACTTAAAACAAGCCTTGGCTCTGCAAAAGCAATTGAAAGATGGTCAGTCTCTTCTGAGTTTAGACGGTTATCATGTCGGCATGGACTGGGTGATTGGTTTGGATTATGACGAAGCGAGCCAAGCTGGACAGGGTGCGCTAAGTCATCGAATTCGTTTAGATGAAATTGAACAGACCCTTACTGAAAAAACGGAACTGCTGACTCAGCTTGAAACGAAAACTACCGAGCTTCGTACTCAAGTACAAGCGGTGGATGAGCAGTTAAAAGCGGATCAACAACTGTTGAAAAAAGAAGCTCAAGCGACGCAGCAGATTGATGTGAATATTGCCAAAGTGCAAAGTACTAACCAAGCTTTTGAAGTGCAAAAGCAACAATTGGCCAATCAACTGGCGCAGCTAGACAGTCAGCTTGAAGAAGATGCTATGCAAAAAGATGATCTAGAGATTGATTTGCATGCATTGAATATTAAGCTAGAGCAAAACTTGCCAAACTACAAAAGCATGCAGTTCCAAGTGGAGTCTTTGACTGAGCAACTGGATGATAGCCAGCAGCAGTCGCAGCAGGTTTGGCAAGCACTTGAAATGGTGCGTCGTCAGGCGGTGCAAACCACACAGCAGATTGAACTGTTAGAGAAAGACAGTACTTTCTTAAAAGCGCAGTATCAGCAAATATTGTCACAGATGGAGCAGGCCAAAAAGTTTATTGATCCTGTACAACTTGAGCTGCCTGCCTTGGAAAGCCAGTTCAGCGAACAAGCACAGATCACTGAAAAGCTACAAAAAACATGGTCTGAATGGCAAGTTGAGCTGAATGCGGTGCAAGAACGTCAGCAAAGTTTGACCGAACACCGTCATCAACAGCAACAACAAGATGAAAAGCTGAGAACCCAGTTAGAAGAGAAACGGTTGGCGTGGCAAGCGGCAAAGTCAGACTTACAACATTATTCTGAACAGCTCAAAGAAATGAATGTTGAAGTTGTTGTGGGTTTAAGCATTGATATCAGTAGCCATCAACAGATTTTGGAAAAAGCACAGCAGCAGTTTGAGAAATTGGGCGCAGTCAATTTGGCGGCTTCAGAAGAATATGAAGAAGTGTCTAAACGTTTTGAAGAGTTGAGCCATCAAATTCAAGATTTGGAAAATACCGTTGAGCAGTTGCGTGCTGCAATGAAAAGTATTGACCAAGAAACCCGTAAACTGTTCATGAGCACTTTTGATCGGGTCAATACCGAACTACAAGATCTGTTCCCGAAAGTTTTCAATGGTGGAGAAGCGAGTCTGACTTTAGAAGATGACTGGCAGTCTGGGGTTAAACTCATGGCCCGTCCACCAGGCAAACGCAATAGCTCATTGGCGCTACTTTCAGGGGGAGAAAAAGCCCTGACCGCATTGGCCTTGGTATTTGCGATTTTCCGTCTCAATCCATCGCCATTTTGTGTTTTGGATGAAGTTGATGCGCCTTTGGATGATGCGAACGTGGGAAGATTTTGTAATCTTGTAAAAGAGCTTTCTGAACAGGTGCAATTCATTTACATTACCCATAATAAACTCGCAATGACGATGGCGACCGACTTGTTAGGTGTTACGATGCCTGAACCGGGAACATCAAAATTAGTGACTGTAAATTTAGAACAGGCAAAAGAATACGGTTTAGTCGCGGAGGCCTAATAAGATGGAATACACAACAATTATTGGTATCGTCATAGCAGTGATCATTATGCTGTTTGGGGTTCGAATGATTTTTCGAAAGCCGGCAGATGCAGCGCCTTCACTTGAGTCCGCATTGCATATCGATGCGGACAGTCAAAAACCGATTATCCCGCGTCACGTACGTGATCAACTGCAAACGGCATCAGTTGAAGAGGCTGAACGTCAAGAGCCGACTTTAAACGAAAACTCTGTAGAAGAGACACTGTCTGAAAAAGCCGAACCGAAAGCTTTGGATGCAGACAGTGTGCTCGAAAGCAGCAGTACTGAACCAAGTTTGGATGCGTCAGCTGAGGTAGAAAATAAAGCAGTAAACTCAGTCGCTCCTGAAAATGCTATAGCAGATGCAACGGAATTAACGACTGAAAGCGCAAGCTCCTCGCTTGTTGATGACCAAGCAAAAGCGGATAAAGCTGAATTTAGTTTAAATGCCAATGTCGAAAAAGCCGAAATTTCAGAGTTTGACGATGAAAGTAGTATTTTAGATGCACATTTGTATGAGCAGAAAATTGTCGATGATGAAAGTGCCTTAGCCACAGCAGAGTCGTTTATTGCCCTGAATGTTTATCCTGAACGTCGTGCATTGTCTGGTGAGAAAACTTTAAAAGTTTTAATGAAGTATGGTTTACGTTTTGGTGAAATGTCATGTTTCCACCGTTATAACGAAGATGGAACTAAGTTACTGTTCTCTGTGTTGCAAATTACTGATACAGGCATGGATGGTTTTGACTTGGAAAATCTGTCGACCGATCCAATTAAAGGCTTGGCATTTTTCTTGGCCTTACCACACCGTGATGTCCAAAATGCCTTTGACACCATGGACAGTATTTCACGTTTAATTGCTCGTGAAATCGATGGAACGGTTTATGATCAAAATAACCAAGAGTTCACGCCACAACTGCGTGAGCATTGGCGCCACTTGGCGATTGATTACCGTGCTGGACAAGCAATCGACGCTTAATCTGATTGAAAGCAGCGGTAACGATTTCTATAATAGACAGTAGAAATACAATTTTTAGGGCGGAACAAAGACCGCCCTTTTTTATGGTGAAATTATGACTCAAACTTCGACTGTCGTTGCGCAAATGCGTCAACTGATCCAAATTTTGGCACAGCATAATCATGCTTATTATGTGATGGATCAGCCGACCATTTTAGACAGTGAATATGATCAGCTCTTTCATCAACTGAAAGCTTTAGAAGAACAATACCCTGAGTATATTCAGCCAGATAGCCCGATCAATAAAGTCGGTGGTAAACCTTTGGCGAAGTTTACGAGCGTGACCCATGTGGTACCGATGTTGTCTTTAGGCAATGTATTTAATCAAGACGAACTGTTTGCCTTTGCACGCCGAGCAGAAGAACGTTTGCCGAATCAAACGATTCAATATGATGTCGAACTGAAGTTTGATGGTCTTGCCATCTCACTGTGGTATGAACAAGGTGTGCTGGTGCGTGGGGTGACGCGTGGTGATGGTGAGACAGGGGAAGACATTACTCAAAACGTCAAAACTATTCGGAACTTGCCGAAGGTGTTGAGTACAGATCAGGGTGAAGTACCTACGCTACTGGAAGTTCGTGGCGAAGTTTTGATGCCTAAAGCAGGTTTTGAAAAGCTCAATGCCGAAAATGAAGCCAAAGGGGAGAAGACTTTTGCCAACCCACGTAACGCCGCAGCTGGAAGTCTACGTCAGTTAGACCCGAATATTGCGGCTTCGCGTCCACTCGCATTTTATGCTTATGGTATTGCGCAGTGTGAACCCAATCATGGTCAAAGCACCATGTCGGAAAGTCTAGAGTGGTTGCAACAGTTTGGCTTTGCAGTTGGTGAGCGTCATTTTGTCTGCGATAGTATTCAAGAAGTTCAAGCGGTTTATGAACAAATCAATGCGGAACGACCACAATTGAGTGTGGAAATTGACGGCATGGTGATTAAGGTCAACAGTCTCAAACAACAGCAACAGCTCGGTTTTTTAAGTCGTGAACCGCGTTGGGCAACGGCTTATAAATTCCCTGCGGTGGCTGCGCTCACCACGGTTGAAAATATTGACTGGCAAGTGGGGCGTACAGGTACACTCACACCTGTGGCGCGTTTGAATCCTGTTGCTGTGGGCGGCGTGACCGTTTCAAATGTGACCTTGCATAATATTGGGGAGATTCACCGCCTAGATGTGCGAATTGGCGATACTGTCAGTGTTTACCGTAGTGGTGATGTGATTCCCAAAGTGGAAAAAGTGTGGCCTGAGTTCCGTCCTGTCGATGCGACTGAAGTTGAACTCCCGAGCCAATGTCCTGTGTGTGAATCGCCAGTGGTGATGCCCGAAGGTGAAGCTTTAGCACGTTGCTCTGGTGGTTTGTATTGTGCTGCACAGCGTATTGAGGCAATTCGCCACTTCGTGTCACGTAAAGCGCTTGATATTGAAGGTTTGGGGGATCGTTGGGTCGAATCACTGTTACATCTTGATTTGCTTAAAGATGTGGCTGATATTTATCACCTACATGAGCACCGAGAAAAGCTATTAACCATTGAAAAAATGGGTGAGAAGTCCGTTCAGAACTTGATTGATTCGATTGAAAATAGCAAGAAGACTACCTTGGCTGCATTTATTTATGCATTGGGGATTCGTGGCGTGGGTGAAACCACAGCACGTATGTTGGCAAATACTTTCCAAACTTTAGATGCGTTACGTGTCGCAGACATTGAAGCTTTAAAGAAAACCCCAGATGTGGGGGATATCACGGCAGAGTGGATTGTCGACTTTTTCCAAGCGCCGCATAACCTTGAAGTTTTAGACCGATTATTGGCGGCAGGTATTCACTGGGATGCGCCTGTGGCACCAAGTCGCCAGCCTCTAAATGGAGAAAGTTGGGTCGTGACGGGTACACTCAGTACGATGGGGCGTGATGAAGCAACGCAGCTCCTACAAGCACTGGGTGCACGTGTGAGTGGTAGTGTGTCGAGTAAAACCAAGTGTGTTGTTGCAGGTGAAAAAGCAGGTTCAAAGCTGGATAAAGCAGAGAAGCTTGGGATTGCTGTGATTAATGAAGCTGAGTTTATTCAACTGATGAAAGATTATGGACAATTAGCGGTTTAGATTGTTGACTCAGGTTAAATCAGAAATATGATACTTGGGCACGTCATCTGCAACCTGCGTGGTGTAAAAAAGCTAATGTTTCTGCGACATATTTCTGATACATCAAAAAGTGGTCAGGTTTTGCAGATGACAATGGTTTTGCCTACTTTTGCCGAAACAAAAGTAGGGCCAGCTGCAGGCTAATGATGAAATGGGGTGAGAACTTGATAAGACTCCGCCAAGATCATTTCTTCAATAAGCTGGAGAAATATTTAAGTCAAAATTAGGTTGTTTATTTCAAGGAATATATTGCTTAATGACACCGTCATCGAGCAATTGTTGGAAGTGTTCAACGAGGCTTTCTTTGACATCTCGGTAGTGTAAGCCCAATTCTTTTTGGCTCTTGTTTGCATCAAAATAAATCGGATAACCCATATTCAGCTCAACAAACTCGCGGCTAAAGCCAATGAATGGACCAATCACCTTAAAGGCAGCTTTAGGGAGTTCATTTCGTGGAAATGGAAACTTCCAACCAAAATGAGCTTTAAGCAATTGACCGATTTCAAGCAGACTTAAAGTTCCACCACTTACAATGTAACGACCTGTTGCTTCTGGGGTGAATGCTGCTTGTAAGTGCGCTTCAGCAACATCTTGAACATCGACCACACCATTCCACATAGGTGGGACACCCGCTAAAGTCAAACCATTGGTAAACTGTTGTAAGACCTCAATTGAGCCTGACTGTGTATTTGGTGTCAATGAACGACCAAAGACCAACGCAGGGTTAATGCATACCAACTGCCAACGATCTTGTGCCTCAGCCATTTCCCAAGCTTTACGCTCAGCCATCACTTTAGAATATGGATAAGGCTGATGGGTCTCGGAACTGCTGGTGTTCCAGTGACTTTCATCAAAAGTATTATGATCTGTTTTTAAAATATCAATGGCATCGCCATAGGTCGAAGCAATACTCGAAGTGACAATGACGCGTTTAACGGACTCGGTTGCATTTACGGTGTTTAAGACATTTTCTGTACCCAAAACAGCAGGTTCAATGATGTCTTTCACCGCATCTTTATAGTTAGTAACGACGAAAGGAGAGGCCATATGAAAGACAATTTCACAGCCTTGCATCGCTTCTTTAAAGGAATTGGGCTCGAGCAAATTGGCTTTAAAGAGTTTCAGTGTTCCAGCACTGCTGTCTGCAATTTTAGATAAATGCGCGAAGCTTTGGGTTTTGTTCAGGTCACGTACAGTGGCATGAACGGTATACCCTTGGGTTAATAATTTTTGAATCACCCAACTGGCAATATAACCCGATGCACCTGTAACCAGTACCGGTGCTTGTGTTGCTAAGTTTGTCATAGATTACCCATTGTTGTTTTAAGTATTGGCTTAGTGTAAACGTGAATGCCATGAAAGTCTTTGCCTATGGGGTGAACAGGTGTCTGACTTATGCGTCATTTTATAATATTGCACCAGACTGTATTGAAAATGAGCGAGTAAAACGTATTTTTTCGCAGTAAGCTTAAATTTGTATTTTAGATCAGATAGATAAGTCAAATGATAAAATACAATAAATAATGATAATTATTTTACATATAATAATGATTCTCATTAAAATAAGTGTTGTTTAAAATGAAATCCTTCTCTAAAAAAATTCTTGCAAGCTCTGTTGGGCTTTTGATGATGGGTGGAGGCTGTTTACAGCTTGCTTTTGCAGAGGAGCTTTCTGTTTTACCTTCCTTAAAATCAGAAGCGCAGGCACAACAACAAAACTATGCAGATGGTAAGTTAGCCAAAGAAGCTAAGTTAGGCGCCTTGGGTAATAAGTCTGTCATTGATACCCCTTTTAGTGTCACGACATATACTGCAAAAACAATTTCTGATAATCAAGCTGCGACGGTTTCTGAAGCTCTTAAAAATGATCCAAGTATTCGTGAAACGACCAATTCAGGTCATTTAAATGAAAACATTCAGATCCGTGGTTTTTCTGTAGGTTTTGAAGACTACAACATGAATGGTCTATATGGCATGGCGCCAACTGGACGTATTCCAACAGATATTATTGATTCGGTCACTGTGCTTAAAGGTCCTAATGCTCTAGTGGCGGGCATGGCACCGGCTGGGAGTGTCGGTGGTGTGGTCATGGCGCAAACGAAGCGCGCTAACCAAGACCTGACACGTGTAAGTGCAAGCTATGAAGACGATGGTTATTATAAATCAGGCTTTGATGTTGCAAGACGTTTAGGTAACAACAAGGAATTTGGTGTACGTGTCGGTGGCTCTTATGGGCAAGGTGAACATATCATTGATGGCATGGATGATACAAATTCAACAGGGGTCGTGGCACTTGACTATACAACGGATAAGTTGAAACTAAACTTTGACGCTTATGCGGTACGAGATAAACGTGATAATGGTTCACCTGCGATGGTTGGATTTATTCCATGTACACCTAAGTTAAAGGCATCCCAATGTACTACACCATATAAATTAATAGATGCACCGAGTGGGGATAGTAATTTCTTCCCAAACATTCACGGTGAGCAAAGCAGTCAATACTTGGGAGTATCAGGCGAATATAAACTTAGCCCTGATTTAAAAGTATTTGCGGGTGTAGGTTATAACGAAAAAGAATATTCAGGACATATCTTTGGTACACGTTTAATCGTTAATAACACAAATACAGGTGCTGCCAGTTCACAATATTATCGGGTGGGTTATCAAGAACATGCTGTCGCGGCTAATCTTGGGTTAGAAGGTAAGTTTGATACAGGTGCCATCCAACATACACTTGGCTTACGCGCCGATTATCTGACACGCAATTATTGGCAGCATTCGGCAGCAACATCAAATGCATTTGATACTAACCTTTATAATCCAATTGTAGATGCATCTGAACAAATGCCTACGTCATATCCAACTATCGTACCTTATGCCGATAACCGCTATGTCAGCTATAACTTAACCGATCAAATGTCGATGTTAGACGATAAATTACAAGTCATTTTAGGTGCACGGTACCAAGATATTGATACTCAAAACTTGTATAAAAAGACGAAATATTCATCAGATAAACTTTCCCCAAGCTTAGGTCTCGTCGTTAAACCATTTGGTGAGGACCTATCTTTCTATGCAAGTTATGTCGAAGGGCTATCTGAAGGGGTAACAGTTTCAGATATGACTTATCCAACTGCAACAAATAAGGGTGAGACATTAGCCCCTTATCAAACCAAGCAATATGAACTAGGGACAAAATACCAAGTGGGTTCTTGGCTTAATACTTTGGCACTTTACCAAATTGAAAAGCCTGAAGCCTATCAAGACTCAACAAGCCTAGAAGTTAAAGATGATGCAGAGACCCGCTCACGTGGTATCGAGTTTTCAACAGCAGGACAGCTAACCGAAGACTTAAGTTTGATGGCGAACTTAGCTTATATTGATGCTGAATATGTTAAATCGGGGACAGCATCTCAAGTAGGTAATACTGTAATTGGTACGCCTGATTTTACTGCTGGTTTGGGTATGGACTATAAAATTCCTGTCGTTGACGGTTTGAGTGTAAATGCTCGTGCATCTTATGTGAGTGAACAATACTTAAATACGGATAATAGTTTAGAGTTGCCTGATTACACGATTTTAGATTTGGGGGCTAAATATGCGACAAAAATTGGTGGTGTAAACACGACTTTCTTAGCCAATGTAGATAACGTGACTAATAAAAAATATTGGGAAGGTGTGTTCAACTCTTACTATGCAACGGTTGGTGGTGCACGTACCTATAAACTTGGCGTCACTTTCGATTTCTAATTTTTATGATCAGCCCATTGCGATGCAGTGGGCTTTTTTATGTCTGAATGCTGCCTCATTTAAGTTGAACGCAATGATGAAATTTCTCGGTTTACTCCTGTGCTGTGGTGGTTGTGTGCTGCTGTATTTGACCCATCCTAACCAAACGGTTCTTAAACAGACTGTGGCGAAAAAGTATCGTTGGGTCGGGTGGATTGGTTTTGTTTTGGCATTGGTTCTTTTACTGACTGTATTACCAAAACTGGTGGCGGTGTTGATGTGGTTACTGATGCCATTGGTGTTGTGGTCAGTACTACCATTTCTTCCTTTATTACATGGGGCTTTGACGCATGAGGTTACTACGCGATCAAAAGATACAACCTGACTGGTGGACGAAAAGCTTTGCAGGAGCAGTTCTTGGACTCAGCCTAGCTTTCGCTTTAGCTGCATTAATCACAATGTGGGGACTGCAATCTGAGTATCGTAGTCTTGCTCCACAGTTAGGTATGTGGTCGATTCCTTGGATTTGGCTACCACTCTTTTTCGTGGCCTATTTTATTCCACGCGGATGGCAGTCAATTGTGATTTATCTGTTTTTCAATGTTGTGGCTTACACACTCATATTTTGGCTCATAGGAGAATAGGGCATGAAGGTACGTACAGATATTCTCCGACTGGCCAAAGAGTTACATACATGGGTGGGGATTTGTGCAGGCATTCTCTTGTTCATTTGCTTTTTTGCAGGTGGGCTGAGTATGTTTCAGCATGATTTGAGTAAGTGGGTAACGCCGCCGCAACAAAGTCTAAATACGGTTGAACTCCATCAGTACAACGATTTGGTGTCACAGGTACAGCAGCAGTATCCTGAAGCGTAAAAAAGTTTCCAGATCAATTTAAACTCCAAAGAGTTTCATTATGCCCCGATTCAGTGGCAACCTGCGCAAAGTCAAGCACATGATGATCATGCCTTTGATACCGATCAAAGCGCGATGTTGGCGACACTGAAACCAGATGGCACTTTACAGGTTGAACAAGAAAACTTATCTAAACTGGGTTGGTTGATTGAACAACTGCACGAAACGGCAGGCATTCCAGGGATGCTTGGGCACCATACACTCGGTGTTTATGTGATGGGTGTGGTATCCGTCTTATACTTTTTAGCGCTAATGACAGGTTTGATCATCCACTTGCCGACGTTGGTCAAAGACTATTTTGCGATACGGCAAGGTAAGAACAAAAAACGCTTTTGGCTCGATGCGCATAATGTGATTGGCATTACCAGTTTACCGTTTCATATTTTGATTAGTGTGACGGTAATTGTTTTTGCATTTCATGATCTCTTTTATGATGGCTTGGGGCAGTTGGTGTCCAAAGGTAAACCACTGTTTGAACGTCCCGCTGCGGTGCAGATTGTAGATCCAGTTCCTCAACTGGATGTTGAAAAAATACTCTTACAGGTACAGCAACAAGCACAGGGCTATGAGGTCTCGTCTGTAAGCTTTAACAATCTAGACCAACCCGCTAAGGCATCGGCACGCGTGAGTTTATACAGCCCTGACCAGATGTTACGTGGTGATAACTTCGACGTGATGTTTTTCAATCCTTATCAGCCTGCACCTTATAGTACAGCCAATTTAAATACCCAAAGTTCTGGTCTAGATCAACTGATTCGATCGATGTTCAGTTTGCACTTTGGTAACTATGGTGGAGATTTTACCCGTTGGTTGTATTTGGCCTTGGGTCTGGGCGGAGCATTTTTATTTTACTCAGGCAATATTCTATGGATTGAATCGCGTGTAAAGCGACAAAAAAATCCAAATTTAGCACCACCTGCACAGCGTAAGGATGTGCAATTCATCGCAAACTTAACCATAGGCGCATGTTTGGGAGCGGTCTTTGGCATTGTTATGAGTATGTTGATCGGGCGCTGGGCCTATGTACTCAGTCCTGAACTACACAGTATCAACGCATGGTTTATGTATATCTATTATGCGATTTTTATCTTCAGTTTAATGCTGAGCTTCGTACTGGGCGCAGCACGAGCATTCCCAACGTTATTGCTGTCGATTGTGATTGTTTTACTGCTCATGCCTTTGACTTCTGCTATCGCACTGCTCTTACCTGAGATTGGGCTATGGTCATCTTCTTCCTCTTTATGGTGGGTTGACGTCTTTGCTCTTCTTTTTGCAGGGTTATTTTTCCGTTTTTATCGCCAAGCTCAGGCCCGAGTCCAGTCCGCAGAAGTGGGTTCTCTTTGGTCCGTTGCTCAGAATAAGTGAAAGAATGAATACTGTTCCAAGGCTGAAATAAGAAGCATTTTTAATGGTTACAAAATGAAGCATAGGGCTGTTCAAGCCTAAAAAGCCTTTGCAAAAGCGATGAAGTTTTGCAAAGGCTTATTTTATAACTATTATTTTGATGATTCATACTGCAAATGCGTATGTTTCTCATTTTAATTTTATAAAAATCATAAACTTACATAATTTATCTTTTGCAAAGTGAATTAAATGTGTCCATAATAGTTGCATTAGAGAATGGAGATTTTGAAATGCGTGGCAATCCTGAAGTCGTAGACTACTTAAATATGTTGATCGGTGGAGAATTGGCTGCACGCGATCAATATCTCATTCATTCACGTATGTATGAAGATTGGGGTTTGAGCAAAATCTTTGAACGTATCGATCATGAAATGCAAGAAGAAGCACAGCATGCGGATGCGATCATTCGCCGGGTTTTGTTTTTGGAAGGCACACCGAATATGCAACGTGATGACGTTGAAATTGGTGAAGATGTCGTTTCATGCTTAAAAGCCGATTTAAAGCTTGAATATCATGTACGTGAAAAATTAGCGCAAGGCGTAAAATTGTGTGAAGAAAAGGGTGATTACATTACCCGTGACATGTTACGTCAGCAAATGTCAGATACTGAAGAAGACCACACCTACTGGTTAGAAAAACAATTACGTTTAATTGAGTTGATTGGTCTGCAAAACTACATTCAGTCTCAAATGTAAGAGATGCCTGCCACTTGATGTAAAGGTGGCTTTTGCATTTACCTACTGAGTAATCAAAAAGCCTTCGAATCAATGTCCGAAGGCTTTTTTGTATGGGTTATTTTTTAGAGAACTTTTGAATATCTACCAATACTTGTCCTGCATGGGTTTGGGTATTCACACTGCTGTAGTGATAGACCACCGTACCTTGTGGGTCAATCAGAAAAGTTTCACGTTTCGCAATTTTCGCGATGCCCAAGTTGCGCACGATGCCGAGTTGATTTGCCAGTTGATGATTGTGATCAGCCAAAATAGGGAAATTCAGCCCTAATTTTTTAGAAAATTTTTGATGTGACTGTACATCGTCCAAACTCACGCCTAAGACAACCGCATTATTTTTGCTAAATTGTGGATAGAGTGCTTTGAACTGATTGGCTTCTTGGGTGCAGCCCGGCGAGTCATCCTTCGGATAAAAATACAGAACGATCCATTTGCCTTGATATTGTTTGAGCTCATGCCATTTGGCATTTTGATCTTGTAACTTAAAACTCGGTGCGGGCTTGCCTACCCATTGCTTTTGGTCTGATGAAGCGCTTGAAAAAGCTGGTGCTGCATAAGTGGCATTACTGATGGCACAGAAACTACCTAGCGAAATTAAGCTAATCGTTGCCATTTGCATTATTTTCATTGTGTAGGCTGTCCAGAAATGTATTTCATTGATCTTAGCAAATTTTAAGGCACTAAAGTGCTGAGATTCTGGTGTCTAAATCTGAATTATTTATTTAAATTTACTGTTCATTCAAAGGGCTTGCTTTGCAACGGAGTCTGAGGTTTTATACTGTTTGAAATTTACAGTTTTAGAGTCTGCATTGAATCAACGTATTTTACTCATCACGGGCTGGGGTGGTGGGACCAAGTTACTGCAACCTTTGTCTCATGCTTTGCAGCATAAAGGCCATTCGGTTGAGCTGATCAATATTTTTAATGGATTGGATACACAGGCATTGCAGCAACATGCTGAACAAGCCAAAGATTTTGATGTCATTATCGGTTGGTCTTTGGGGGGGCAACTGGCAACTTTATTGGTCGCGGCTGTTGAACAGCAGTATCAACAGCAAAAAGTGTTAATCACTCTGGCTTCAAATCCGTGCTTTGTGGCGCATGAAAACTGGCCAACTGCGATGAGTCCAGCGACATTTCAAAGCTTTAAACAATCCTTCGAAGCAGATGCAATTGCAACCTTAAAGAAATTTGGATTTATGGTATGCCAAGGGACGGCAACCACCAAGCAAGATTTTTTGCAGTTGCAAAGTTTGATTCAGCCTCAATCTTTAGATCTGCTAAAACAGGGACTCAATTGCTTAGAGCATTTAAATACGGTTGAGATCTTACAAAATTATACGGGACATCAACTCCATCTGCTGGCTAAACAAGATTTTTTAGTTAGCTACAAAGTCTTGGATAATTTAAAAACTTTAGGTGCATTTTTTTTAGATGCGATGCTTTTAACTGGTTCACATGGACTTCCAGTTTTTCATACCGATGAGGTAACTGACCAAATCTGCCAATATTTACAAAAAATGGATTAAACAATTCACTGAGTGGTGAATATCGCAATTTCTTTTTGATGCGCGCAGGTTTAAGATCAGTCAAATTGAAATTTTGCTGTAACTGTCGTAGATATGGAGTTAAGGATGACTGAGATCAATGCCAAATTTGATGCTGAGTTGGATGACTTAGCATTTGATCGGGAACATATTTGGCATCCTTATACCTCGATGACCAATCCGCTCCCCACCTTTAAAGTTAAAAAAGCTTTCGGTTCAACCATTGAATTAGAAGATGGTCGTCAGTTGATTGATGGAATGTCTTCGTGGTGGTGCACCATACATGGCTATAATCATCCTGAACTGAATCAGGCTGTGACGGATCAACTGCAAAACATGTCGCATATTATGTTTGGTGGTTTTAGCCATGATCCCGCCATTCAACTGGGCAAATTACTGTTGCAAATTACCCCGCCAAGTTTAGATAAAATTTTCTATGCAGACTCGGGTTCTGTTGCGGTTGAAGTGGCGTTAAAGATGGCAGTTCAATATTGGACGTCGCTTGGGAAACAAGACAAAACCAATTTTGTCACTCCGCGTTCGGGCTACCATGGTGATACATGGAATGCGATGTCGGTCTGTGACCCTGTCACAGGCATGCATCAAATCTTTGGCTCAAGTTTACCCAATCGTATTTTTGTTCCTGCACCGCAAGTTGCCTTTGATGCAGCATGGGATCAGAAGGACATTCGTGAGCTTGAAAACACCTTAGCAAAACAGCATGAAAGTATCGCCGCGCTGATTATTGAGCCGATTGTTCAGGGTGCAGGCGGGATGCGTTTTTATCATCCTGAGTACTTACGACAGGCTAAATTGCTCTGTGAAAAATATGGTGTTTTACTGATTTTTGATGAAATTGCG
Source organism: Acinetobacter sp. TYF_19 (assembly GCF_043105125.1). NCBI lineage: Bacteria > Pseudomonadati > Pseudomonadota > Gammaproteobacteria > Moraxellales > Moraxellaceae > Acinetobacter > Acinetobacter sp. TYF_19. Next base: position 34,102 of record NZ_JBICLH010000062.1, on the reverse strand, counting down.
ACGGGTTTTGGGCGTACGGGGAAACTCTTTGCTTGGGAGCATGCACAGGTCGAACCTGACATTATGTGTATGGGTAAAGGTTTAACAGGCGGCTATATGACCTTGTCTGCAACCTTAACCACAAAGCATATTGCTGAAACCATCAGTCGAGGCGAAGCGGGCGTATTTATGCATGGTCCAACGTTTATGGCCAATCCCTTGGCGTGTGCGGTGGCGGCGAAAAGTACAGAACTCCTCATTTCACAAGATTGGCAAAGCAATATTCAACACATCGAAACACAACTTCGTACCGCTTTGACACCTTTACAGTCACTTGAATATGTCCATGACGTTCGTGTACTGGGGGCCATCGGTGTAGTTGAACTGACGTTTAATGTGGATATGAAGACCTTACAACAAGAGTTTGTCCGCCGTGGTATTTGGGTGCGACCCTTTGGAAAACTGGTTTATGTGATGCCCCCTTATGTGATTACCTCACAGGAACTCAAGACTTTGCTTGAGCAATTGGTTGAAGTGGTGGTGCAGATGCAGGAGCCTGTTGTATGAAGCATGTAGAGCATTTTGCAAAGCAGTTGGATATCCTTAAACAGCAGGGCAATTTGCGCCGATTTACGTCCAATGTACAGCAAGGGCGGATGATTCGAATCAATGATCATGAGATGTTGAATTTGGCATCGAATGATTATCTAGGATTGGCTGCAAATATAGAATTACGAGAACAGTTTTTCGATGAAACACCGAATACACAGCGTTGGATGAGTTCAGCCTCTTCACGCTTATTGACAGGTAATTTTCCTGAATATGAACAGTTTGAGGCCAGCCTAAGTCAAGCTTTTCATGGTCGAGCGGCTTTGGTATTCAACAGCGGCTATCACATGAATATTGGTATTTTACCTGCGCTAGCTGACAGTAAAACCCTAATTCTGGCTGATAAATTAATCCATGCCAGCATGATTGATGGTATTCGTTTATCGACAGCAAAGTTTGTACGTTATCGCCATAATGATTTGGCACATTTAACCCAACTTTTACAAAAGTATCATACCGATGATGCTTTTGAGCGGATCATTGTGGTGACCGAGTCCATTTTTAGTATGGATGGTGATGAAACCGATTTGGCTGAACTGGTCCGCATCAAAAAACAGTTTGAAAAAGTCATGCTCTATGTCGACGAAGCACATGGCATCGGTGTGCGTGGTGAGCAAGGCTTGGGCTGTGCCGAGCAATACCAAGTGATTGATGAGATCGACTTTTTGGTTGGCGCTTTGGGTAAGGCAATGGCTTCAATTGGTGGCTATCTGATTTGTCATCCTGTGATTCGAGACTATCTCATCAATACGATGCGCCCACTGATTTTTAGTACGGCACAACCGCCAATCTGCATGGCGTGGAGTAACTTTATCTTGCAACAAGTTTTGCAGTTAAATAATTCACGTCAGCATTTACACAGTATCAGTCAGCGTTTACAGCAAGCAGTTCAGGCCAAAGGTTTTGATTGTCCTTCAACTTCGCAAATTGTCCCTGTGATCATCGGTGATTCAAGCAAAACGGTGGAGAAGGCGAAAGCTTTGCAACAAGCAGGTTTTTATATTATGCCTGTACGACCACCGACTGTGCCGCAGCATAGTTCCAGACTACGTATTTCCTTGACCGCTCAAGTTCGCCATACTGATTTAGATCAGTTGATTCAGTTGTTGTGAGTGAGTCGTGAAGAATTTAGAGATTGATAAAGCACAAGTCGCATTGCGCTTTGCTCAGGCAGGACAAAGCTACAGTGAGCATGCGGTTGTGCAAAAGCAAATTGCACGCCAGCTTTTTAATTTAATCCAAGGTTATACCACTAAAACGCAATTTGAGCGGGTGTTTGAAATTGGTTGTGGTTCAGGCAATTTAAGCCATTTATTGCTGAAAGATTTCCAAATTCAGCACTATTTACTGAATGACTTATATGCCGAGGTGCAGCAGCACTTTCAGGGTTATTCGAATATAGACTGGTTATTGGGCGATATTGAACAGCTTGTTTTTCCAGCTCATTTAGAACTGATCGTATCGACCTCTGCGTTGCAGTGGATGACGGATCTTGATGCTGTTTTTCAGAAAGCGAATGACAGTCTGCTTGCACAAGGGTTGTTTTGTTTTTCCACTTTTGGGGAGCGAAATTTACAAGAGATTAAGACCTTAACGGGACAAGGTTTAGATTATGTCAGCCTCGATCAACTACGGGAAAAATTGCAAAACCAAGGCTTTGAAGTTCTGCATTTGTCTGAACAGATTGAGTACTTAGACTTTGCGACACCGAAACAGGTACTGCAACATTTAAAAGCCACAGGTGTCACGGCAACTGCATCGAGCTTTCGTTGGACCAAGCACTCGCTCGAATGCTTTTATCAAGATTATCAACAATTTTCACAACTCGATACATCAGGTCAGATTCATTATTACCTGAGTTATCACCCTATTTATTGTATTGCACGGAGAATGCCATGACTGGATCAGTTTACTTTATCAGTGGAATCGATACAGGCATTGGGAAAACCTATACCACGGGCTACTTAGCCAAGCTTTGGAATGAGCAAGGCCAAAAAACCATTACCCAAAAGCTAGTACAAACGGGCAATGTTGATGTTTCTGAAGACATTGAACAGCACCGTAAAATTATGGGTATGGGTTGGTTTCCTGAAGATGACAGTAAGCTGACCATGCCTGAAATTTTTAGTTATCCTGCATCGCCACATTTGGCGACTAAAATTGATGGTCGTGAGATTGATTTTGCAAAAATCGAGCGTGCTACTCAGCAGCTGGCTGAAAAATATGAGGTGGTGTTGTTAGAAGGTGCGGGTGGTTTGATGGTGCCTTTAACCACAGATTTGCTCAGTATTGACTATATTGCAGCCAAGCAACTGCCTGTAATTTTGGTGAGTTCGGGGCGTTTGGGCAGTATTAACCATACCATTTTAAGTTTAGAAGCACTGAAAAGTCGTGGTTTGGAGCTCTATGCTTTAGCCTATAACTTAAATGATGAGTCACAAGATGAACTCATTTCTAAAGATACTGCGAGCTATTTAAAAGCTTATTTGGCAGCACATTTTCCGCAAGCCTTGTGGATGGACATCCCCGTGTTGAAGTAATTCGCAGAGTCCCTAAAAAAATAAAAAAACCGCTAACAGCAAAAGCTGTCAGCGGTTTTTTTGACGGTTTTATTTATTGATTACTCACGACTCCAATTTTTTTCACATCAAGGCGTTGGGCTGCGGCCATGACCATCGCAATGTATTTATATTCCGTTGCGCGGTCAGCTTTGAGTTTAATTTGGTCTTGATCTGCTTTTTGAGCAACGGTTCGAAACAAGGCTTCGAGCGCTTGTTTGGACTCCACAGCTTGTTCATTCCAAAACATTTTGCCTTGAGCATCTAAGCGTAGTTCCACGATTTCAGGTGGTTTTTCCTGAACTGGTGGTGGTGTGCCATTCGGGAGGTTGATATTAATGGCGTTGTTTGGCAATGGAATCGTGATAATGAACATAATCAGTAATACCAACATGACATCAATCAAAGGCGTCATGTTGACATCAAGCATCACATCTTCATCATCTTGGTTGGAACCAACATTCATACCCATAGCTGAATCCTTCTTTGATTAAGGTGAAGAGGGTGGTGTGGTGACAAAGGCAATTTTGCCAATCCCCGCTTGCTGCGTGGTGGTAATGACTTGGTCAATCGCATCGTATGGCGTAAGTTGGTCACCACGAATGTGTACATCGGGCTGAGGTCTCTTTTGTGCCTCTGTCTGTAAACGAGAGAGTAATGTTGCTTTATCGGCAATGTAACTTTCATTCCAGAAAATATCGCCATTTTTATTGACTGCAAGTTGAATATTTTCAGGTTTGGTTTCATAAGGCACATTCTTTTCTTCAGGCAAATTGACTGGTACGGTATGAACTGCAACAGGCACTGTAATGAGAAAAATAATTAGCAAAACCAACATAATATCAACCAATGGTGTGGTATTAATGGTTCCGATTACATCATCATCGCTGTCATTTGAATTTACCGTCATTCCCATGGCTGATTCCTCATGTTCTTATTTCATGTCACGGTTAACAGGATTGTTGGTGCTGATTTCACCACTTAACAGCACCGCATGCAGGTCTGAACCAAAGGTACGGACTTCTTCCATCACGGCTTTATTCCGGCGGGTTAACCAGTTGTAACCAAGCACTGCTGGAACAGCCACGGCTAAACCAATTGCAGTCATAATTAAGGCTTCACCCACAGGGCCTGCGACTTTATCAATAGATGCTTGACCCGATACCCCAATCGCGGTTAACGCATGGTAAATTCCCCAAACGGTACCGAATAAACCCACGAAAGGTGCGGTTGAACCTACAGTTGCTAGAAAAGCCAGCCCACCACTTAAATGGCTGTGAATTTTGTCGATAGCACGTTGAATCGAGATAGTGACCCAAGTATTAAAGTCGATCCGTTCTAATAATGTTCCACCATGATTTTTTGTGGATTTAATGCCTTTTTCAGCAATAAAGCGATACACACTGGCATCATCTAAACCCTCAGTTGCAGTATCGAGAGAGGTTGCTTCCCAAAAGTTTTTATCGGCATGTTGGCCTTGTTTGCGGATTTTGCCTTGCTGTAAGCACTTGGTGATGATGATGTACCATGTCCCAATCGACATAATCACCAAAATAAACAGCGTCACTTTAGACACCAGATCACCTTCTTTCCACATTGCTTCTAAGCCATAAGGGTTATGTACTTTTTCTGAAGCAGTAGGTGCTTTTTCAGCTAAGGGTGGGGGAACAGGTGTTGCTGCTTTTTCAGTCGTGGTGACTGGTGTAGTTAGTGCTGTAGTGGGCGCAGCGGTTTCTTCTGCAAAAACAGCTTGTAGAGGAAGTAATGTGCTCATTCCAAGTAGGCTTGCTGCGGTAAAGTTTTTTAATTTTTGCATTGTGTAACTCCTAATGTCGGCTGATCTTTTTCAATTATTCGAGAACAAATTCGTATGGGATGTCGAACCAAGCGCTTTGAGCTACGCCATCTTTCATTGCAGGTTTAAATGTGCACAAGCTATACGCTTTCGTTGCTGCTCGGTCTAAAGTACGGTCACCTGTTGAGCGTTTCACTTTGACTTCTTGCGCCTTACCATTGGTATCGACAAAGACCGAAATCAGTACGGTGCCTGAAATACCACTCATCTCTGCTTCGCGTGGATAGCTTGGAGCTTTGCATCCAACTTCACCTTCCGATACTCCACGTGTAACACCTGTGGGTTTGGGTGCAGGTGATGGAGCAGCGGCAGTCGGTGTTGGGGTTGGAGATGGGCTTGGAGAAGGCGATGATGCAACTGGCGTCGGCGTGCTTATCGTCGGTTTAGTGACGGGTGTAGCAACTGTTTTTTGCACTGGGACTACTTTTTCTACAGGTTTAGGGTCAGGCTGCTGCGCTACTTTTTCCACCATTTTTGGTGGCTCTGGTGGAACTTCTTTAGGTGGTTCAGGCTCAGGTGGCTTGATATCTTGCAGAATGACCAATTCCACAGGTTCGGTTGAGGGTTTGACAATATCTTTTGCCAAGCCCGCCATTAGCACCAAGCCAACAAGAACATGTAAGAAAATCACAACGCCAATACCTGTGAGTTTTTTGGCGGAGTTTTTTTCTAAATCTTCAAATGTAGTGCCCATAATTACTCCTAAAATTTAAGCCAAATCTACTTTTTAAAAGCATTGGATTGCACTTGGGAAAATCCATATATATCTGGTTAAAGTTGAGCATGTATAAACATCACCACAGATTGAATACTTCAATCTGTGGCTCAGATCCGCTTAGAACGTATATGTACCTCTTACGTAGAAAGTACGTCCTGTTGGGTCGCTGTAACGTGGGTCATAGCCGTATTGGAAGTTATCGAGAACATTCGATGCAGCAGGTTCTTCATCAAATAGGTTTTTGATGCCACCCGTTAGGGTTAAGTTTTTGAAACCTTTATAGGTGCCTGCAATGTTGTAGAGGGTATAGTCTGGAACTTTGTGGTTATCAAAGCCTTCTTCACCTGTTGCATTTTGGTCGTGATAACCTCGGAAAAATTGCTGTTCAAAGACCAATTTCCAGTCTTCATAGCTCCAGTTGATGTTTGCGGTATGTTTCCAGCGCAGTACAGCAGGGTCATCATAAACGCCCACTAAACCCTCCCAGTCTCCATCTTTTTCTTCTTGGTAGTCATTTTTGATGACATAAGTTCCATTAATTCCAAAGCCAAACCGACCTGTTGATGTCATAGGAGTGAGGTAATCTAAGCTAATGTCGATCCCTTCGGTTTTGATGCCACCTGTATTCATTAAAGTGGTATTGATGTATTGGATACGGCCGTCTGCATCTCGCACAAAGCGATCTGCATATTTGGTTGGATCTTCGAAAATGGAAGTTTCACCCGTTAAGCCAATAAGATTCTCAATTTCGATATTGTAGTAATCGACTGCTAAGACTAGGTTCTTAAGGGGCTCAAAAACAAAGCCTGCTGTAAATGTGGTTGATTCTTCGGGTTGAAGCTCAGAGTTACCACCTTGCATACGCTTAAACTGGGTATTACATTCTGTTTGATATTGAGGTGAAGTTGCTACGCCACCTGGACAGAGCACAGGGTCATCGTATTTTGCCCCCGTGTAAGTTTGGCTTTGCGGCGCATTAATTTCATATAAGCTTGGTGCACGGAAACCTGTACTGTAAGTACTTCGGAACATTAATTGTTTTAAAGGCTCCCAGCGTAAACCCACTTTCGGGTTGAAGGTGTCGCCAAAGTCACTGTAGTCATCATAACGTGCTGCAAGTTGCGCTTCTAAAGTGGAAGTAATCGGAATTTGTAGCTCTGAGAAAACGGCTGTAATGTCACGGTCACCCTTACTGATAGGTTTGTCAGGGTCAATGCCACTACCTGGGACAAGTCGAACAAGGTCTGAGTTTACCCTTGCTTCCCAGTCTTGCGTGGTAAAGCTACCGCCGAAGGCAAAACCCACGTCACCCGCAGGAAGGGTGAAAATTGGACGGCTGATCGTAAAGTCAAAGGTGGTGGAGTCTAAGGTCGCATCATTGGTCGTACCGCTGACTTCTAATGAATTCCAAACACTTGAATCCGCTGAAGGACCAAAGGGGTTAATGGTACCGTTATCTAGCCCTTCTTGCAGTTGACTACGATTTAAATAGCCACTAACGAAACTGTCCTTTGCTTTACCTTTTGCATAGGTCACGCCGCTGTCGATGTTCCAGCCATATGCTTCACCTTCAATCCCTGCAAAAATACGATGTGATTCATTGGTTGTCTTAGAAACACGGTTACCCGCTTGTGAGCGGAGATAGAGTTGTAAAGGGTCATCACTTAAACCGGGAACAGCAGGAGTAATACCTTCACCTGGATAATATTGGCTTCCTTTGGGAAGCGTCACAGATCGGCTATAGACATCGGGTGCGATTGAGGTAGTGACTTCATTTTTTGCATATACATATTCAGCAATGGCGTTGAATTGGTCACTGAGTTTGAACGTTGCACGCCCTAGGGCCGATAAGTCTTCTGTTTCGGGTTGAATACCAATCAAGGCTTGAGTGTTTAAAAAACACAGACCATCTTCCGCAACAACATTAGGAGTGTTATTACAGTTGGCATTACCGTAAGGGTTGGCTAATACACCACTGGTTGGGTCATAGAAGTTAGCAGGAAAACCATTCGCAGAGCCAGCATCGATCCCTAATTCAGGTAAAAGCCCACCACGACGGCTAACTTTACGGTCTTTGGCCATAATTTCTTTAGACTTTTGGTAGCTGATTGCGCCATATACGTTAAAACCTTGTTCGTCTAAGTCGCCATAGCCACCAAAGATAGAGACATCGTATTCTTCCCCCCCTTTTTCTTCGGGTTTGAGTACACCGCTGCTGATACCGAAACCTTCATATTGTTTTTTGGTGATGAAGTTAATCACCCCAGCAATGGCATCTGCGCCATATACTGCGGATGCACCATCTCGGAGGACTTCAATGCGTTCAACCATTGCTAGAGGAATCGTATTGAGGTTGGTTTCAGAGGTACTAAAAGGGCTATAAGCCAAACGGCGACCATTTAATAATACTAAGGTTTTGTCTGGACCTAGGCCACGTAAGTTGGCTGTTGAACCAGAGGTATTACTTGCCCCCACGTTTTGCGCGGTTGTGTAACCCGCTTGGTTGGCACTGATTTTGGTTAAGGCTTCTTCGGCAGTTGTGACGCCTTGTTGCGCAAGCTCTTCAACTTTAATGACGGTAATGGGTGAAGAACTTTGAGCTGCAACTCCTTTGATAGAGGAGCCAGTGACAGTCACTTTAGCAACTTTTTTAGTTGGTTCTGCTGAGACTGAGCTTTCTGTTTCTTCTGCATGAGCTAAAGACAAACACATCATACTTAAAGTCAGGGTACTTAGTTTAAGTATTGATTTGCTGATGGTTGGGGTCCCCATAGATCGAACAAGTTTGTTTTTTTGCATCGTAAATTCAACCCTTCTTTTTCTATATTTAGCGGTATTGCTGTGCTGAGGGAGTGCAAGGCAAATGCCAACTTTCAGGGATAGACAAAAGACTGTGAATTAAGTTATTGGAAAATATTGTTTTATTTTATTATTTAGATGGATTTGAGTAACTTGTTTTCATTTTTCTAGAATTTAAAAATTTAAAATGGCAAAAAATTACTTATAAATTGATTAAAAAATAATCATAAAATGATTATTCATATAATAAGTGATCAAAAATGAGTCGTGAATTTTTGAATTTTTAATACAAAATCTTATTAGTAATTATACTGAAATATTAATTTTTATCTTTAATAAATAAATACTTGAGATATTTTATTTGGTTTTTTGTATTTCTTTAGGTGTTCGAATTTGAATCATTGGTGTATTAAATCTGTGCAATAGTTTATTTAAACTGAATGTTTAAAAATAGCTACTAATTGGCAAAATGTTCCGATGTGAGTTGAGCCTCTCATTTATAACTAATTAATATCCATATATTTTTCTTACAAAATGTTAAATTAGAATGATAAAAAAATAGGCGTGGCATGATATTCGCTTTGTTGCAGAGGTGAATATTTGCCCATGACCGTTTTTTAAATTTTGATAATTAAAATTTAATTTATAAAACATGGGTTTATGTTTTAAGTTTTTGTCAGTGTTGTCTGAAAAATAAAACACTGACATTGAACATGGATGGCATGAGATCACCTTGCTTAAAAAAAAGATGTGTATAGGTATGAACTTGAATTCAAAAAAACTGAAGCTTGCTGCTTTATCCCTTGCGATGGGTTTTGGCTTTTCTGCCTATGCAAAGTCGCCTGCAGATCCAAACAAAGTATTAAATATCGCTTATGAAGCGCCTGATGATGGTTTTGATACGGTTAAAACCTATAATTTTTATAGTGGCAGTATTGCCCAAGCCATTTTTGAACCGCTTTTAAAATACGATTATTTGGCACGCCCCGCTCAATTGGTTCCAAACACAGCAGTGTCGATGCCAAAAATAGAACAAGAGGGCAAAGTCTATACCTTTAAAATTCAGCCCAATATTTATTTTAGCGATGACACTGCCTTCAAAGGCAAGTCGCGAGAGTTGGTGGCGCAGGATTATATTTATTCCATGATGCGGATTATGGATCCGAAAAATCGCTCACCGACCTATTCATTTATTGAGGGCAAAATTGTCGGTGGCGATGCTGCTATTGCTCAGGCCAAGAAAACAGGCCAGTTTAATTATGATGCCGCGATTCCGGGTTTAAAAGCCCTCGATAAATACACACTACAAATCACATTAACCCGTCCTGACTATAATTTCCCGTATATCTTGGCTTACGCCACATTTAGCGGAACAGCGCGGGAAGTGGTGGAGTTTTATGGGGACCGAATCGCGCAGCATCCAGTGGGGACAGGGCCTTATCAACTGAGCAAATATGTACCGCGGAGTCGTATTGAACTGGTGGCCAACCCGAAATATCGTGGTTTTACATGGAATTTTAAATCTACAGGTTCGAGTTGGGACAACCGTCTGGTCAAGGAGATGCAAGGCAAAAAAATGCCGCAAATCGGCAAAGTCAGCGTCAGTATTATTGAAGAAGAACAGTCTCGCTGGCTCGCGTTCAAATCGGGACAACTCGATTTTGACAAACTGACTTCCAATGCAGTACCGCAGGCTTTAAATGGTAATCAACTCAAACCGGAACTGGTCAAGCAAGGCATTCAACATTTCCCCAATAAAGATGCTGAAATCACCTTTACCATGTTTAATATGCAAGACCCTACAGTGGGCGGTTTTGGGCTTGAAAAAGTTGCATTAAGACGTGCGATTAGTCTGGCTTATAACCAAGCAGAAGCCATTAAACAACTGTATAAAGGGCAGGCGGTGAAGTCGGAGATGTTGGTGCCTGAGGGGGTACAAGGCTTTAATCCCAACTACCGGAGTAGTGTGGCCTATAACCCGCTCTTGGCGAATAAATTACTGGATCGTTTCGGTTATAAAAAGGGGGGAGATGGTTACCGTCGACTACCGAATGGTCAGCCTTTAACGCTCAAGTTTATGACTGAAAACAGTTCCAGTTCGGTGATTCAATCTGAACTGTGGAAGAAAAATTTAGATGCGATTGGTCTGCGTGCCGATTTTGTGGTGAGTAACTTTGCTGACAATTTAAAAGCAGCGATGCAATGTAAATATATGATTTGGGGCGGGGCTTGGATTGCGGACTATCCTGAAGGGGAAAACTTTGCCCAACTGCTGTATGGGCCCAATTCGGCTCAGGGTAATCTCAGTTGCTACCAGTCCAAAGCCTATGATGCACTTTATACACAAGCAATGGCGCTCCCACCGCCTCAGCGTTTGCCATTTTATGAAAAACTCAGTCGTCAAATTGAAGCCGATAATCCATGGATTATTCATAACAGTCGCATTCGAAATTGGTTGTTACATCCACAAGTTCAGGGTTTTAAAGCACATCCGATGATGAACACCAATTGGCAGTATTTGGATATTCAGCCCATAAAAAATAATTGAGATGTAGAACATAATGAGAGATCTAAATCAGAAATTGAAACGATGGGGTTTGGGAATTTTGGCAGGCAGCATTCTGCTGAGTAGTTCAGTTTCCAGTTTTGCGCAAAGTCCTGCCGACCCGAAAAAAGTTTTACGTTATGTTTTTCCTGTGGCTGAAACAGGCTTTGATCCTGCGGGCGTGCATGACTTGTACTCAGCCCATGTCAATGGTTCGATTTTTGAAACTTTGTTTACCTATGATTATTTGGCCTCACCTGCGAAATTGGTGCCACGAACAGCTGCGGCTTTACCCGAGGTGAGTGCGGATGGATTGACCTACACCATTCGTTTGCAAAAGGGGATTTATTTTGCTGTTGACCCAGTGTTTAAAGGTAAAAAGCGTGAGCTGACCTCGACTGATTATGTGTATACCTTTAAACGCTTACTGGATCCGAGCTTGCGTTCACCCAACAGTTGGCTGCTCGATGGGCGAATCTTAGGGATGGAGGCTTTGCTGAAACAGGCACAGAAAACGGGAAAATTCAATTACGACCAATCTGTCGCGGGCTTGCAAACACCAGACCGTTATACCTTGGTTATTCGCCTGACCAACCCTGATCAGAACTTTCCAATGTTGCTTGCGCATCAGCCTGCAGGTGCAGTTGCACGGGAAGTCATCGAAAAATATCGTGACAAAGCGGGTTTTGTGATGGGGCATCCAATAGGAACGGGGCCGTATATGCTCAGTCGTTGGACGCCGGGTTCGCGGATCATTTTAAAGGCCAACCCTGATTTCCGAAGTTTTGTTTGGAACTTTAAGGCCAGTACGCCTGAGGATCAAAAGATCGTCAAAGCCATGCAAGGCAAAAAAATGCCGCAAATTGGCGAGATTGATATTCAGGTAATGGAAGAGGGGCAATCACGCTGGTTGTCCTTTATTAAAGATGAAGTGGATTTGTTTGCCTTAGATGGTGAGCTGACGGTTCAAGCCTTGCAAGATGGAAAGTTAAAACCTGAATTGGTTAAGAAAGGTGTACAGCTGTCACGGATTACCGATCCTTCGATTGACTATCATTATTGGAATATGCAAAACCCAGTCGTTGGTGGTTTGAGTAAAGATAAAATCGCCCTGCGCCGTGCCATGGCGATGGCATTTTCAGCCGATAACTACATCAATATTTTACAAAAAGGCGATTCGCAAAAACTGCAAGCACCGATTCCAAGTGGTGTGGTGGGCTATGATCCCAATTATCGAAGCAGTATTCCTTACTCAGTCAAAGCGGCAAATTTATTGTTAGATCGTTATCACTATAAAGTAGCTGCAGATGGTTGGCGTACTCAGCCGAATGGGAAACCTTTGGTGATTGAGATGACGCTTTCGGGCAATAATTTACGCAGTCAACAACAGGCCGAGTTTTGGAAGAAAACTTTAGACAGTATCAAAATCAGAATGACCACCAAGGCGATGCCTTTTGCTGAGGCTTTGAAATTAGAAAAACAATGTAAAACCATGTTTAAGACATCGGCATGGATTGCAGACTACCCAGATGCAGATAACTTTATGCAGCTGTTTTATGGCAAGAACATCAAGATTACTAACAATGGCTGCGCCAAAATTCCTGAATATGACCGCCTATATGAACAAGCCCAAAAGATGATACCGAGTCCAGAGCGCGATGTAATCTACGCCAAAATGTCACGTTTGCTAGAGGTGTATATGCCTGTACAAGTGATTGGGGCGCGTTACCGCAATATCTTGGCACAACCGCGTGTAATTGGTTTTAAAAAGCATCCCATACTGCCCGCAGAGTGGATGTATATCGATATTGATTTGAAGAAATAGAAATTAAACAAAACTGGAGTCATGATGAAAAAGCAACATTTTAAATTCACCGCATTGTGCATGTTGGGCCTAGGGATGAGTCAGATGGCTTTGGCGGAAACAGCACAGCGCCAAACATTACCCAGCTTTCAAGCCAAAGACATCCCTGCAATGTGTAATGCCAAAATTGCTGATGTGAAAAAGCAACTTAAAACGTTTGAAAATAAGCCCCTTAAAAACGAAACGGCAGCAGCGCCTGTATTGGCTGAATGGGATCGTATTTTTGCATCATTTGAAGATTTTTACGGCCCGATTGGTCTGTATAGCAATGTTGACCCAGATGAAGCACTGCGTAAAGCGGCTGAAGACTGTGAAATTAAAATTAGCCAATTCCAAACCGATGTTTATCAGAATCCAAAGCTATATCAACAAATTAAGAAAATAAAAATTGCTGATCCAATTGAAGCCAAGTTCCGTGAAGATATTTTGGAGGGTTTTGAAAAAACAGGGATACAGCTTTCAGCAGATAAACAAGCACGCTTAAAAGCGATTTTTGATGAACTGGCAAAAATTGAACAAGAGTATGCGCGTAATGTCCGTGATAATCCTGAAAAACTCGAATTTACCCCTGATGAGCTAAAAGGCCTGCCACAAAGTTATATCGATGGCTTAAAGAAAAATGATAAAGGCAATTATTTACTCGGTTTTGAGTATCCCGATTATCGTCCTTTTATGGAGTTGGCAGATAACGATGACGCACGTAAGCGTTATCAAATTGCATTTACCCGACGTGGTGGCGAGAAAAATCTGGCGCTGCTGAAGCAAGCCATGGACTTACGTTATGAGTTAGCACAACTGTTTGGTAAGTCCAGTTATGCCGAATGGGTACTGCAAAGCCGGATGGCGAAAACGCCTGAAACCGTGAATAAATTCTTGGCAGAGGTACATGCTACCGTAGCACCCCTAGAGAAAAAGGAAGTCCAAACTCTACGCGAGTTTAAAGCGCAAAGTTTGAATATCCCTGTTGAGCAAGCCAGTATTGAGCGTTGGAGCGAAGCATATTGGAGTGAAAAATTACGCAAAGCCAAGTATCAGGTCGACCAAGAACAGCTACGACAGTATTTTCCAACGCAAGCCTCTCAAGACTGGCTATTTGCCATTTCTGAAAACCTGTATGGCATCAAGTTTAAGCCTGCCAAAGTCGAGGTTTGGCAAGATGAAGTGGAATATTACGATGTGACCGATGCCAAAACAGGGCAACTGCTCGGCGGCTTATATATGGATAAATTTCCACGTAAAGGTAAATATGGACATGCTGCTGTGTGGGGTGTTTATGGCGGCAGTAGCCTAACTGGACGCAAACCGATTTCAGCACTGGTCACTAACTTTAACCGCAATGGTTTAAATAGCGATGAGTTAGAAACTTTTGTACATGAGTTTGGTCATGCACTGCATGGCATTTTATCCAACACACGCTTTTCGTCTCAGTCAGGAACTTCAGTTGAGCGAGACTTTGTCGAAGCACCGTCACAAATGTATGAAGAATGGGCACGACGTAAAGAGACTTTGTCAAAGGTGGCAGATTACTGTAAACCTGACTGTCCACGCGTGGATGATGCATTGATTACTAAACTCAATGCCGTGCATAGTTATGGGCGCGGTTTGCATTATGCTCGTCAGACGTTGTATGCACAGTATGACATGGCGCTACATGGCAGTGATGCACGAGAGGTTCAGCCCTTAAAGGTTTGGGAAAAAATGGAAGTCGCAACGGCCTTGGGCTATGTTCCAACCACCGAGTTTCCAGGGCAGTTTGGTCACATCATGGGTGGTTATCAAGTGGGGTACTACGGCTATATGTGGTCAGAAGTGATGGCGTTGGACATGCTTTCAGCCTTTGGTGATAACTTAAATAACCCTGAAGTGGGACAGCACTATCGTCAAACGATTTTGTCCCAAGGCGGTCAAAAACCTGCCAAAGCATTGGTCAAAGACTTTTTGGGTCGTGAACCTGATAACAAAGCCTTTTTCGATGAAATTACTGGTCAACGGGTGAAATAAGGGGCATTTTTATGCTGGCATATATTATTCGTCGAATTTGGCAAATGATCCCGACCATGCTTGGGGTGGTGCTGCTGATTTTCTTCTTGTTTAACTGGGTCGGTGGCGACCCTGCCTATATTTTGGCAGGGAAAATGTCGAACCCTGAACAGATTGAAAATATCCGACAGCAGCTTGGGGTCGATCAGCCCTATTATGTGCAACTGTGGATTTTCATCAAACAGATTCTGACTTTTGATTATGGGCTGAGTTGGAGTACAGGGGAGTCAGTATCGCAAATCATCATGACACGACTTGGGCCTTCACTGACTTTGCTCATTCCACTGACGATCTTACAAACCATTATTTCTATTATTTTGGCTTTGGCGGTGGCAGCGGTGCGTGGCAGTTTAACAGATCGTATGGTGATGATGCTGTGTACGATTGGCATGTCGATCAGTATCTTGGTGTATATCATTGTTTTTCAGTATGTCTTTGCCTATCAGCTGAGCTGGTTTCCAGTACAAGGCTGGAGCGATAGCTTTAGTGAGAACCTGTTTAAGTATGCTTTATTACCTATTCTGATCATGTTAGTGGTCAGTATTGCCCCGACTTTACGGTTGTATCGTAGTTTTGTTTTGGATGAAGTCAATCAAGACTATGTTCGTACTGCACGTGCCAAAGGGATGGGTGAACGGCGCATTTTAGGCGTGCATGTGCTACGTAATGCCTCAATCCCGATTATTACAGACGTGATGGCAAGTTTACCTGCTTTGTTGATTGGTGCATTTTTGATTGAGCGTTTCTTTGGTATTCCGGGCATTGGTCGTGAAGTAATTATTGCGGTAGAGCGTAGTGATTTTCCCGTAATTAAAGCCATTACCGTGTACGTTGCCCTCGCAACGATGTTTTTCAACTTGATTGCCGATTTGATTTATAAATGGGTCGATCCACGTGTACAGTTGAAGTAGGTGAATTATGCTCAGTGTTCTCACTAAAAGAAAACCAGATACTGCTGAACCTACAACAGCGTCTACAGGACTATGGCAACTCGCCATGCGCCGTTTAAAACGCGATCGAATCGCCATGTTTTCTCTCCTAATCGTACTGTTTTATTTGGTGCTGTTAATTTTGTCATCTACAGGATTGATTGCAAAAGACTGGAATAAAGAAGTCGCTGTGAGTTATGCACCACCTACGTTTATCGGTGCAGCAGCGATACCTGCTACGCAAAGTGAAACACGAAAAGTCGAAGCGGCTGTGCCTGAGAACCCTGTTGATCCTTTAAAAGATGTGATTCGTGAGCTCAACACAGAAATTGCTGCTGAACAGGGTGTGGGGGGGGCAATTGATTACTATGGGGTTGTTGATCCTTTAGCCGAAGATATGAAAGCGATTGATCAAGCGTTGGATGGGCATTTGTTGGATCAGCAAGCGGAACTCAAGCAAAGCTTGGTTTTAGGTGCCGACAAATGGGGACAAAGTGTTTTACTGAAAACCATTAAAGGTGCAGAAACATCAATTATTGTTGGCTTGGTCGCAGCTTTTCTTGCCGTGGTGATTGGCACAGTTTTAGGTGCTATTTCGGGCTACTTTGGTGGCTGGGTCGATGATGTCTTGAACTGGTTTTATAACATTTTCACCTCGATTCCTTATTTGCTTTTGGTGCTAGCGATTGCTGCGGTACTGCAACAAAAAGGCGTTTTATCGATTGTTTTGATTTTGGGTTTAACGGGGTGGACGGGAGTATATCGTTTAATTCGTGCCGAATATATGAAGCATACTTCGCGGGAATATGTGTTGGCGGCAAAAGCAATTGGGGTGAGTCATAGCCGACGTATTTTTGTGCATATATTTCCCAATGTCAGTCATATCGCACTGGTTCAAATGTCAATTTTGGTGGTGGCCTTTATTAAGTCAGAAGTGATTTTGAGCTTCCTTGGTTTTGGTGTCCCTGTCGGTGTGGTGTCATGGGGCAGCATGTTGAATGAAGCACAAAGTGAGTTGATTTTAGGTAAGTGGTGGCAGTTAGCGGCCGCTTCTGTGGCGATGGCTATTCTGGTCACTGCATTTTCAATGTTTACCGATGCACTGCGTGATGCATTAGACCCAAAACTGAAATAGGAGCATGAGAATGTCTGAACTTAATCATATGACAGCGCCAGCCTTACTTCAGGTGGAAAACTTGCGTGTTAGCTTTAAAAATGAAGAAAAGCAGTACATTGAAACGGTCAAAGGCATCAGTTTTAGTATTCCAGTGAATACCACTGTAGCCTTGGTTGGGGAGTCAGGGAGTGGAAAGTCGGTTACATCGCTAGCCACCATGGGGCTGTTACCTACTGAAAGCAGTCAAATTGCTTCGGACAGTAAAATTTTGTTTGAGGGGAAAAACCTACTCGATTTACCACGCCGTGAAATGCGGAAAAAGTGTGGTAAAGATATTGCCATGATTTTTCAGGAACCGATGTCATCCTTAAATCCTGTGTTTACGGTAGGTTCACAAATTGCAGAAATTTTGCAGTTACATTTGGGCATGAGTCGTAAGCAGGCGCGTGCACGTGCTTTGGAACTATTGATAGAAGTTGGGATTCCATCTGCTGAAACCAAGATTGATGCTTATCCAGGGCAGTTGTCGGGTGGTCAGCAGCAGCGGGTCATGATTGCTATGGCAATTGCGTGTAAGCCAAAACTATTGATTGCCGATGAACCGACGACAGCGTTGGATGTCACTATTCAAAAGCAAATTTTAGATTTGTTGGAGTCTTTGCGGAAGAAGCATCAAATGTCGATGCTGTTTATTACCCATGATTTGGCTTTGGTCGGGGAAATTGCCGATCAGGTAATCGTGATGCGGCATGGTCAAATTCGTGAACAAGGCTGGGTTAAAGCTGTACTTGAACGTCCTCAAGATGTCTATACCAAAGCGTTGTTACACTGCCGTCCACAATTGTCCAAACGTCCCATGCGTTTGCCCATGATCAGTGATTTCATGCAGCAAAAGGGTGATGACTATATTGAAACGCATAGCATCGATGTCGAGTCACTTCAACAAAGATCTCGCGGCTTAACTGGCCAAGAAGAGATCATTTTAGATGTGCGTGACCTTAAAAAGTCATTTTATAGTCGTAAAGGATTATTCGGCAAAGAGGAGTTTCAAGCGGTCAAAGGCGTGAGTTTCCAACTGGCAAAAGGCAAGACTTTGGGCTTGGTGGGTGAGTCTGGTTCAGGGAAAACCACCATCGGATTATTGCTGATGCGCTTACAGGAGGCAACAGGGGGGAAAGCGCTGTTTGAAGGTCAAGATATTTTGACCATGTCAGAGAAAGAGTTTGCTCGGTATCAACGCAAGATTCAAATCATTTTCCAAAATCCCTATGCATCACTCAATCCTCGTTTTACTGTCGGGCAGATTTTGATGGAACCGATGCAGGTGCATCATATCGGCGCGAATGATGCTGAACGTAAACAGATGGCTTTGGACTTGTTGGAACGCGTGAGCTTACCTGCACAGGCTTTTTATCGTTATCCACATGAGTTTTCAGGCGGACAGCGTCAACGTATTGCCATTGCCCGCTGCTTAACCTTAAAACCTGAGGTTTTGATTTGTGATGAGTCGGTATCAGCATTGGATGTTTCGGTACAAGCCCAAGTACTGAATTTACTGCAAGATTTACAGGATGAATTTGGACTGAGTTATATCTTTATTTCACATGATTTATCAGTGGTGAAATATATTTCAGATCAAATCATGGTGATGAATCATGGTGATTTGGTGGAAATAGCCAATTCAGATGATTTGTACCAGTCTCCACAGCATGAATATACCAAATGCTTACTTAGCGCCATTCCGCAAAGTGTGGCATGAATGGGCTGCTGTTGGCGGGGGAATAAAAACGCTCAATAAGTTGGGCGTTTTTTATAAGGAGCTTGCAGTTTTTTCTGATCTAGAACAGAAAGAGGGCTTATTGTGCAGTGTAAACACATATAAAAAGAGCCACTCGAAAGTGGCTCAAATTTGGACTTTAAAAATTAAAACTTCTTAAAGCTTTTATTTCCAAAAGGTTTACGTGGCGCATTTTCATCACGCGCGTCGCGTTGACCATAGGTGCCTTTGTTGCCAAAGTTCTCTGGACGGCTGTCACGTTGTGCATAGCCTGAGTTTTGGCGTGGTTCACGTTGACCATAACCTGTTTGTGCATTGTCCTGACGGCGCTGGCTATGTCCATTTGGATTTTCACGACGTTCACGGTTGAAAGCTGGCTTCGCTTGTTGTTGGCCTTCATCTTCATTGTCACGGCGCTGTTGACGTAAGAAACCACCACGACGTGCAGCCATTGGTTTTTCTTGCATACGTTCAGTACGACGTTTTGCCATGCCGTACAAACCTGTGCCTTGACGTGGTTTTAACTCAACCGCTTTGGTTAAGTTGTCGATGTCGTTTTTGTCCAGCTCCATCCAACGGCCCGTACGTAATTCACGCGGTAAAATAACCGTGCCATAACGTGTACGGAGTAAACGGCTGACTTTTAAACCTTGCGATTCAAAAATACGACGTACTTCGCGGTTACGACCTTCTTTTACCACCACTTGATACCAACGGTTAATCCCTTCACCGCCAATTTCAGAGAATGACTCAAACTTCGCTGGGCCATCATCTAACACCACACCTTTGAGCATGTTGTTCTTAATTTGAGGCGTCACTTCACCCATAACACGTACAGCATACTCACGTTCAACTTCATTTGATGGGTGCATCAAGCGATTCGCGAGTTCGCCATCATTTGTGAACAATAGTAGACCTGTTGAGTTAATATCCAGACGACCCACCATCACCCAGCGATCATTCGCGATTGCAGGTAATTGATCAAATACCGTTGGACGTGACTCAGGGTCGTTACGTGAACAAATTTCGCCTTCTGGTTTATAGTAAATCAGAACACGACGACGAATTTCATCTTCAATTTGGAACGATACTTTACGACCATCGATGCGAAGCTCATCACCTGGTTCAATACGTTCGCCTACTTGGGCAACTTGGCCGTTGACACTCACACGACCAGCGGCAATGACTTCTTCCATATAACGGCGAGAACCCAAACCAACTCGTGCGAGTACCTTTTGCAACTTTTCACTCATGACAGCATAACCTTAGAAATTATCATCAACAGTTCACCTATTTACGACTTCGGTGCATTCGCATCGAGCGCCATAAAAGCTTCCTTGGCATCCTGCAGGGGAGGCAACTGACCTAAAGAATTTAGGCCAAATGCATTTAAAAATTGGGGCGTCGTAACTAACAACGCAGGTCTTCCTGGGAGTTCACGAAAACCAGATTCTTTAATCCAGTTCCAATCAAATAACGTTCGTAACAGTTGACTGTTATTTGAGACTCCTCGAATTTGTTCTATATCTGCTCGAGTGACGGGTTGATGATAGGCAACCACGGCCAACATTTCGAGTAGCGATGGCGAGAGACGAGTTGGTCGCTCTGGCCACGTTTGTGCAACGATTTGACGGTATTTTGCTCGAACCTGAAAACGAAAACCTTGAGCAGTTTCAATCAGTTCAATCGAACGACCATGTTGTAGCATGGCAAGTTGTTGTAAAAACTGGCGTAAATCTTGTTTGCTATATTGATTTTGGAACGATTCTTTCAATCGCGCAAGTGAAACAGGCGCATCACTGGCAAAAATAATTGCTTCTAATTGCATCAACACTTCATGCAAGTTGTCTTCATTCGTTACAGGAGCGGTTTGTTCTAACATTATTTTTTGACTCCTTGTATCGAAAGTGGTGCTTCAACACCTGAACTCACAATTTGAATACGTTGCTGACGAGTTAACTCTAAAATGGCCATAAACGTCACGACCATGCCCATGCGACCTTGGATGGGACGCAGCAAAGATTCAAAAACTAAAACTTCACCTGAAGCGACTTTGCTTTCAATAAAAGCCATGCGTTCTTCAAGTAAAACTGGTTCTTGTGCAATTTGATGGGTAATCGGCTCAGGTCGGTTAAACACGCAGAACAATGCATCACGCAGCTGTTGCACATCATGACCGTCATTATTATCTAGAGTTTGGCCTAAGCTGACATTGGTTGAGAAGGTGTCTCGCTCTAATATAGGCATTTGCCCCAAGCGTTCAGCCGCTTGTTTAATACGGAGATAAGTTTCTAAACGGTCAATCAGCTCTTGTTTTGGGTCTTTTTCAATTTGGATTGCATTGGGTGCTTTTGGCAATAGCAAACGTGACTTTAAATCAGCCAATAGCGCAGCCATCACCATATAGTCTGCTGTCAGCTCAATGTTCAGCGACTTCATGGCATCCATATAAGACAGGTATTGCGCTGCAATCGGGGCAATATCTAACTGTAATAAGTCAAAGCCGTTTTTTTGAATCAGGTAAATCAGAAAGTCGAGTGGTCCTTCAAAATGCTCTAAAAGAATTTCAAATGCAGCGGGAGGAATATATAAATCCTCGGGGATGGAGTCATGCCACTCATCCATAACACGGATTTGTGGAAGATCTTCCATGGCATTATGGACGGATTGATTCATTACAGTTATTGGCCACGCGAATTTTCAAAGGCATGATTATGTTTTTTCGAATCAGTACTTAGGAGAAAAAGTAGAGGTGATTTAAAAAATACATAATTTTAATAGGGCTTAGTGTAAAACAAATTGCGGTGTGAATACATGATTTAACCGACCAAATAACAAAAAAAGCTGTAAATAAATAGAGAGTATTTATTTTTGTGATGCTTTTTATCCACTGATGTCGTAGCTAAATTTGTAGAAATGGGGTGGATTTGAGAGAACTTGGCACACTTAGGGCATAGTCCTGTAGTTTGCAAAATAATCGATTTGCTGCAGATAGTTAGATGGGTGATACAGATTTATTGAGATTAGAGTAGTGATGGACAACGTTTTAATTTTATAAATGGTTTGAAAGAGTGAAGAGAGTCGATGAAGCTCAAGTTAATGTCAGTTGACGCCAAAGAAAAGATTTACTCAGGTGCTTGTAGCGCAAATTCAATGATGCGCTGACAGCTGTCTTGTAGGCAGAGATTTTTGGGTTCGAGGTATTTGAAATATTGTTGGATGGTCGAGATCGGTAGGAAATAGTTGTACAGATTCTTTTCCCACATAATGCAGTTGATTGAGCTATGGCGTTGCACCAAAGTCTCGGACTCAAGCGTCCAAGGACGCTGCACATATAAATTATGTTGCTCGGGAAATTGGTTGAGATTGAGCAAAACCATAAACAGGGTCATGTTGATCTCTTGAGAATGTGAGATTCAGTTTCCCTAGCGAATAAATGCAGCGCATCACTCAAATGCGCTGACATCGCCAAGCCCACGGCGAATCACTTCAGGGTGATCACCTGATAAGTCGACAATACTGGTGGTGCTCAAGGTACCCAGCCCGCTGTCGATAAACACATCAATTCGTTTTGATAGTTGCATTTCTATATCATAGGGATCATCCAGTGGTTCTTCCTGATTCGGCAGGATTAAAGTACTGGTTAGTAGTGGTTCACCCAACTCTTTGAGTAACATTTGGCACACAGGGTTACTTGGAATACGTAGACCAATGGTTTTTTTCTTCGGATGCATCAAGCGTTTTGGAACTTCACTGGTTGCAGGCAAAATGAAGGTGGTCACGGCTGGTGTATTGTTTTTCAGTAAACGATACATAGCATTGTCCACTTTGGCATAAGTGGCAATATCGGACAGATCTGCACAAATGATGGCATATTGATGTTTGGCCCCAAGGCCGCGAATTTGAGCAATCCGCTCCATGGCATTTTTATTCCCAATCTGGCAGCCAATGGCATAAGCGGCATCGGTCGGGTATACCACCACATCGCCTGCACGAATCCGTTCTACTGCTTGGCTGATGGAGCGTGCTTGAGGGTTATCAGGATGGACTCTTAAATGAAGCATCGTTTTTATCTCCTGATGGTTTTTTCAACATTATCGCGCTTTATCTCGGTGATGTTCAATGACCAAAATGTGAATCGTGTGAAATTTAGTCGAGCATTTCTCTTTGAAATTCATCGCTCTGTAATGTTTTGCCAGCACGAGTACATAGGCAAATACAGTCAATGAAGTGTTTCGCATCACGTGGCAATTGAGCTTGGCCTGAAAAATAAGCCTGAACTTGAGCGAAAACATGGTCTTTGAAGCGGTTGCCGTCACCACCTTCACCAGTCAGATTGTCTAAGGAAACACGGAACTTCCGACCAAAAGCTGTGGCAAATAACCATTCAATGGCTTGCGGTTTAATTTCAACCTGCTCAAATAAAGCTTGTTGCTCAGCCGTACGACCATCGGGTGCATACCAGTAGCCTAAGTCGGGGAGTAGACGGCGTTGGTCTCCTGCGATGCTCCAATGGCTGATTTCATGCAAGGCGCTATTAAAAAAACCATGGGCAAATTGGATGCGTGCAGGGGTGCTGTCTATCGCGGGAAAATATTCAGGTTCAAAGTCACCTTTAACCAAGTTGACATTCAGGTGGGAAAACCAACGATTAAAGTGTAAGATGAGCCAATCAACTTGTTCTGCTTCTGTACACAAATTCTCCCACGTCGAGAGTTGCACTTGGCGGTTTGAAATGTCAGAATCGACAGTTGAAATTGTGCTCACAAGTGATGAAATACTCACTTCTGTTTGCGGCTGCAACAGATGCATGACTTAAGTTACCCAAATGGTCTGTCTAAATAAGTACAAAATTGTATCTTAATCTTTGACAGAGTACTGATGAATTTGTAGAATTGCCGCCTTAATTATGTCAGCAAATACCTTTCCGGCACAGATTGAGCCGTTTAAATGGGCCGAACAAGGCTTTACATGGTCAGGAACACTGCCATTGTCTCGCTTTGCTCGTATAGCCCGTGAAGCTGTTGGATCAATTGATGATCAATTGATTAACATAGACTGTAAGCTATCAATGGATGCGTATCATCGTATTGTATGGCTAGATGGTCACGTTGAAACGAACGTTCCAATGGAATGCCAGCGCTGTTTAGGCACGGTAAACATTGAACTCGTTTCAGATTTTCATCTAGCTCTAGTGGATGATGAGTCACTGATAGAGCGCTTGGATGAGGATGCTGATTTCATCGTCTTAGGTGAAAGTGAAGCAACGACGAAAGGTAGCTATGATGCGCCTGCGACGGCTGATTTACTGTCTCTGATAGAAGATGAATTGTTATTGTTGATGCCTTTGTCTGCTAAGCATGACGCTTGTGAACATAAGCACCAACCTGCCGTTGAAGAACTTGTTGAAGAAAAGCGGGATAATCCGTTTGATGTTTTGGCAAGTTTGAAGGGTAAACTTAACTAATTTTTGTGTTATACTCTTCCGTATAAGACAACTGAATTTGTTCTGATCCATATTTTTCGATTTGTAAGGAGCCATCATGGCCGTTCAGCAAAACCGTAAAAGTCGCTCTCGCCGTGACATGCGCCGTTCACATGACGCTTTAACCGAGAATGCATTAACTGTAGACCAAGCTACTGGCGAGACTCACCGTCGTCACCATGTATCTAAAGATGGTATCTACCGTGGTCGTCAATTATTCGCTAAAGCATCTGCTGAATAATTGTCGAAGCATTAAGCTTAGAGCTTAGTCGAAAAAAGGGGAGCGTAAAGCTCCCTTTTTTTGTTGTCGAATTTTTATCGCTGCTGTTTTTGTTGTATTTGGCAATTACATCGACCTAAATTAAGTGTTAAATTTTCGCTCCATAAACGAGAGCAAAGACAAGAAAGGACTTTTTTATGTCTGCGAAACAACTTGATCAAGTCGCTCAGGCAACAAAAACAGCTTTTGTATTTCCCGGTCAGGGTTCACAAAAGGTTGGCATGTTGGCTGAATTGGCAGAACAATTTGCCAGTGTTGAAGCAACATTTGCAGAAGCCTCTAAAGCGGTTGGATTCGATTTGTGGCACATTGCACAATCTGGTGAAGGTTTAGACCAAACTGAATTTACCCAACCAGTATTGTTAACTGCCAGTATTGCTTTGTGGCGTGTATGGTTAGAACTTGGTGGTGTTGCACCGAAGTATTTGGCGGGACACTCACTTGGTGAATACAGTGCGTTGGTTGCAGCAGGAAGCCTAAGCTTAGGTGATGCAGTCAAGCTGGTAAATTTGCGTGGTAAGTTGATGCAAAGTGCTGTACCTCAAGGTAAGGGTGCAATGGCAGCCATCTTAGGTTTAGATGATGCGCAAGTTGTTGCTTTATGCCAACAAGTTTCGAATCAAGCTGAAGGTTCAGTTGAAGCGGCTAACTACAATGCTCAAGGTCAAGTGGTGATTGCTGGTGAAAAAGCAGCAGTTGAAGCAGTGATGGCTTTAGCCAAAGAAAACAGCGGCAAAGCGATTGCACTCCCAGTTTCTGTTCCATCGCATTGTTCATTGATGAAGCCTGCTGCAGAACAGTTCGCACAAGCTTTGGAACAAACTGCCATTGAGCTGCCTAGCATACCTGTAATACAAAATGTGGGCGCGGAAATTGCTACAGATGTAGCACAAGTCCGCCAAGCACTTACCGCTCAGTTATATGAGTCTGTACAGTGGACCAAAACAATGCAGTTTATTCAGGATCAAGGGATCCAATATGTTGCAGAGTGTGGTCCAGGCAATGTTTTGGCAAACTTGGCAAAACGTCTACCTAATATTGAAAAAGCATTTCCACTCGATAGTAAATCACGCTTGGAAGATGCACTAAATGCCATTTTAGTGGCTGAAGGAAAAATTGCATGACACAGGAACGCAAAATTGCACTCGTGACAGGTGCAAGTCGAGGGATTGGTGCTGCCATCGCTCAGCAACTTATTCAAGACGGTTATTTTGTTGTGGGTACTGCGACATCTGAGTCAGGTGCAGAAAAACTTGCTGTAAGCTTCGGTGAACACGGTGCAGGTAAAGTGCTCGATGTTCGTGATGGTGCTGCCATTGATGCGCTGGTCACTGACATTGAACAAAACTATGGTCCTGTGTTGGTTTTGGTGAACAATGCTGGGATTACCAAAGATAATTTGTTACTTCGTATGTCAGAAGATGACTGGGATGACATTTTAAATATCCATTTAAAAGCAGTTTACCGTTTGTCGAAACGCGTTTTAAAAGGTATGACCAAAGCGCGTTTTGGACGAATTATTAATATTAGTTCTGTGGTTGCGCATTTTGCCAACCCAGGTCAGGCCAACTATTCAGCAGCGAAAGCTGGTATTGAAGCATTTAGCCGCAGCCTTGCAAAAGAAATGGGCAGCCGTCAAATCACTGTAAACTCAGTGGCGCCTGGTTTTATTGCAACAGAAATGACTGAGCAATTAAGCGAAGACATCCGTAAAAAAATGAGCGATCAAGTGGCCTTAAACCGTTTAGGTGATCCACAAGATATTGCAAATGCGGTGAGCTTCTTGGCATCAGACAAAGCGAATTACATTACTGGTACGGTAATGCATGTAAATGGTGGTCTATACATGAGCTAATTGGCTGATGGATAAACTTTCAAAATTTTAAAGATTCAATTAAACTAACGGCATTAAAAACGCCACAAGCAATGAGGAGAATTCCTGTGAGCGATATCGAACAACGCATCAAGCAAGCAGTTGCAGAACAACTTGGTCTTAAGGCTGAAGAAATCAAAAACGAAGCATCTTTCATGGATGACTTGGGTGCTGACTCTTTAGACCTTGTTGAGCTTGTTATGTCTTTCGAAAACGACTTTGACATCACAATCCCAGATGAAGATTCTAACGAAATCACAACTGTACAATCTGCGATTGACTACGTTTCTAAGAAACTAGGTTAATACATATTGTTTCAGCTTTGCTGAATGGAAAAGCCACCCATTTGGGTGGCTTTTTTATGCCTTTCAAAAAACGCAAAGTGCTTAACCCATCTTTAAAATCTTTTATTTACTGGGGTAACTTACAAAGTTTTACTTTAAGAGGACTATTCGCTACCAAATCTGTTGTCTTTTTTGGGTATAAAAAAGGGTGTCTCATTTTTGAGCATTCAATATAACAACACTGATATAACAAGATGGAGCATACACATGGGTCTTTTTGATTTTGTTAAAGGCATTGGTAAGAAAAACACAGCCGCAGCCGAGCCTCAAGCCGCACCAAGCACACCAGCAGAGCCATCGGCTCAAGAAATTGCCAACAAGTTATTGGGTCATATCAAAGCATTGGGCTTACCTGTGACGGGACTTTCAGTCAGCTATAACTCCACCACGGATTTGGCGACCGTGAAAGGGCAAGTTCAGACTCAAGCCGACAAAGAAAAGATTGTTTTAGCCGTCGGTAATATTGACCATGTGGCGCAAGTCGATGATCAACTCACTGTGGCGAGCCCTGAACCTGAAAGTAAGTTCTACACGGTTAAATCGGGGGATAACTTATCGAAAATTTCCAAAACATTTTATGGTGATGCCAACCAGTACAATAAAATTTTTGAGGCCAACCGTCCGCTATTGAAAGATGCAGATGATATTTTCCCAGGCCAAGTCCTACGTATTCCTGCTTAAGTTAAAAGGTTGAAGAAAAGGCGCATGAAGCGCCTTTTTTATTTGAGTGTGGAATGTTGATCGAGTGCTTAGCGACTTGCTTTCACAACAGCATGCTGACTGAGCATACCTAAGGTAATTTTTTTTACTTCATCCCGACTTTGTTGAATGTGAGCGCTGATCTTTTCAACGGCAAGCTCTGTCTGTTGCTGTGCTATATAATTCAAAATGGCTTGATGCTCCGCATAGGTGGCTGCAATCCGATCTGTTTTTGAAAAATCGAGGCGACGAATAATGCGAATTTTTTCACTGATCTCTTGGTGAATTTTGATCATTTCTTGATTGCCAATGGCACGAACCAATGCACAGTGAAAATCTTCATCAATTTTTGCCATGGCTTTTAAACTTGACAGATACTGCTCCGGTGCAACCATCCAAATTTTGTGTAGGTGTTTCATTTCCTTCGATGGCTGAGATGCACTGCTGCATAACTTTCGAATTGCATACTGCTCAATCATGATGCGTAACTCATACAGCTCATCGTAGTATTGCAAGTTCAACGGACGGACAGTCCAGCCACTACGAAATGCCACCTCTACATAGCCTTCTTGTTGCAATCGATATAGCGCCTGCCGTGCAGGCGTACGACTGACCTGATAGTTTAAGGCGATTTCCGATTCGGTAAAACGTTCACCTGGCATCAATTTGAAATCAAAAATATCGTTTTTTATTTGCTGGTAAACCAGTTCAGACAAATTGTCTGAACTTGAACCTGCACGTGTCGTATTGGGCATGCGTTATTCCATATAAACCAAAGGCTCACCGCTATGAACGGTTTGTCCAGCCCGACAAATAATGGCTTTGACAGTACCATCATCCGCAGCGTACACCGGTAATTCCATTTTCATGGCTTCAATAATAGCAATGGTTTCCCCTTTTTTCACAATCTGACCTTGTTCTACTAATATTTTCCAAATATTACCGGTCATCGAAGCATGTAGTGCTGCATAGGCGCTGTAGTCAGTCTCATCAGGTATTTCTGCAATCAGATGTTCTTGATGATCAACACTTTCTTTCCATAAGCCGACTTCAGCACTGAAAGCGTGTTGTTGTTGTGCTCTAAACTCGGCAATGCTGTCTTTTTCATCTTCAAGTAGTTGTAAATACGCTGCATAGTCAAATTCAGTGTCTTCAATGCGAATTTGTGCTTGACCATTTTCAAAATCGGCACGCCATTGCTCTAACTCTGACTCAGATACGGGGAAGTATTTGATTTGATCAAAGAAGTTTAGGAACCATTGTTTGTCACCAAACTGTTTGTTCTTTTTAAATTTATTCCAGATGGGTAGGGTGCGCCCAACCAATTGGTAGCCGCCTGGGGAATCCATACCGTATATACACATATACATGCCGCCAATGCCTACGGTGCCTTCAGCGGTAAAAGTACGTGCAGGGTTGTATTTCGAGCTTAATAGGCGGTGGCGTGGGTCAATCGGTACTGCACATGGAGCGGTGAGGTAGACATCACCAAGGCCTAAAATGAGGTAATGGGCATTGAAAATAATTTCTTTGACTTGCTCACGGCTGTCTAAACCATTTATGCGTTGAATAAAATCGACATTGTTTGGTAGCCAAGGTGCTTTGGCACAGACACTTTCTTGATAGCGTTCAACAGCACCTAAAGTTGCACTGTCTTCAAATGCCATTGGGAGATGAATGATCCGTGACGGAATCTTGATTTGGCTTAAATCACCCATTTGCTGTTCAAGCTTGAGTAGAAATTCGATCAATTGATGCTGTGGAAGCGTGAGTCCATCGTATTTGATTTGCAGCGAACGTACACCGGGAGACAGCTCCAATATGCCTTTAATATTGGCTGCGCGAATGAGTTGCATGAGCTGATGAACGCGTAAGCGTAGCGCCAAGTCTAAAACGTTGTCACCGTACTCCAGTAAGATATAACTGTCACCTGCTTGGCGGTATACCGTGCGTGGGGACACATCAGTTGCCTCTAAGCTGGCAAGAATTGCGGATGGTGGAATGTTACTGCTTGGTGGCTCAGAATTAAGGGCTGCATGAGCAAAATTTTCGATCCGTTCAATTTGTTGTTGTTCTAAGGTATTGGCTTGTTCAACGGTTAAAGGATAAAAGCTGATTTTATCATCGGCTTTAAGTTGACCCACTTTCCAAAGTTCAGCTTTGGCAATGGTTACAGGGCAAACGAAGCCCCCCAGACTTGGCCCATCTTTGGCTAAAATGACAGGGAAGTCACCTGTGAAGTTAATTGCACCAATGGCATATTCACAGTCATGGACATTGGATGGGTGGAGTCCTGCTTCACCTCCATTTTCACGTGCCCAGCTTGGTGTTGGCCCTGACAGTCGGATGCCTAGACGGTTGGAATTGAAGTGTACGGTCCATTCGGAAGCAAAAAAATCTTCAATATATTCGGGTTTAAAAAAGTCAGGTGCACCATGTGGTCCATACAGAACGCCAATTTTCCATTCTCTGCCGTAGCTTGGAATGAGTGCAGGAGATAGAGCTTGTGGTTCTTGCGTGGCTAAAGGTGTATCGCTATTTGGATGGGTTGTGTTGACGAGTTTGATCATGTCACCTGCACGAAGTACACGTCCTGCATGCCCGCCAAAGTTACCTAAAGCAAAAGTCGAACGACTGCCCAAATATAGGGGGACATCGAGTCCATGACGAACGGCTAAATAGCTACGGCAACCAGATTCGACTTGTCCTAAGCTGAGTACTTGACCTGCGCGAATGTGAATCGGCTGCCAAAAGGTCACGGGCTTATCATCCAGTTGCGCAGGGCATGGTGCACCTGTCAGTGCAATCACACTGTCTTGGTGGAACTTGAGGCTTGGGCCTTGCAGGGTGAACTCGAAACCTGCTGCGCTAGCATCATTCCCTACAATTTGATTGGCCAATTGAAAAGCATAGTCATCCATAGGACCCGATGGTGGTACACCAATATCCCAATAGCCAACACGTCCCGGAAAGTCCTGAATCGAGCTTTGTGTGCCAGCTTGGAGTACTTCAATCACATTCGGTACGTAGTCAAAGTCATCTAGCAAGCGTGTCCAGATTTGCATTTGTGCAAAGCGTTCATCAGAGATCACGCTATGTGCATAGTCTAAATTGGTGCTGATGCCATTTAAACGAGTTTGAGAGAGCACACTTTTTAGTTGCTCAATGGCTTGTTCACGGGTGTCCGCATGTACGATGATTTTGGCAATCATCGGGTCAAAATATTGCGAAATTTCTGTTCCTGTTGAAACCCATGTATCAACACGACAATTGTCTGGAAATACAACTTCGGTCAGTACACCTGGGCTGGGTTGGAAGTTCTTAACTGGATCTTCTGCATAAATACGCACTTCAATCGCCGCACCTTGCGGTTGGATGTTGCTAAGCGCAGTCCAATCCAGTGCATCGCCCGCAGCGACTTTAAGCATGCATTCAATCAGGTCTAAACCCGTTACCATCTCAGTGACAGGATGTTCTACTTGTAGTCGGGTATTGACCTCAAGGAAGTAAAATTCATCACGTGCAGCATCATAAATAAATTCGACCGTACCTGCGCTGCGGTAATTGACCGATTTGCCTAGTTCAACTGCTGCTTGGTGTAGTTTTTGACGTGTGGCTTCGGGCAGATGAGCCGCAGGGGTTTCTTCCACTACCTTTTGGTTACGACGTTGCAATGAACAGTCGCGTTCGCCCAATGCAACCACTTGACCTTGACCATCACCAAAAATCTGAACTTCGACATGGCGTGCACGGTCAATAAATCGTTCTAAAAATACGCCCGAATCTTTAAAAAATTGTGCGCCTAAACGTTTGACGCTTTCATAAGCTTCAACTAAGGCTTGTTCGTTATCACAGCGGGTGAGACCAATACCACCACCGCCTGCGGTACTTTTCAGCATGATGGGATAACCAATCTCTGTAGCTGCAGAAATTGCCTCATCTAAGCTTTCAAGTAAGCCTGTACCCGGTGTCATAGGAACCTGTGCAGCCGCCGCCAGTTCACGCGCACGGTGTTTTAAACCAAACTCTAAAATTTGTGTCGCGGTTGGCCCCATAAAAGCAATATTATTTTTTTCACAAGCCTCTGAAAATTCAGCACTTTCTGATAAAAAGCCATAGCCTGGGAAAATAGCTTCTGCCCCCGTTTTTTGTGCAGCTTCAATCAATTTTTCAATGCTTAAATAAGTGTCGGATGGTTTTAAGCCGTCTAAAGCAATGGCAATGTCTGCATCTTTGACATGTTGTGCGTAACGGTCACTATCTGAATATACCGCTACACTGGTCAGCCCCAGTTTTTTTAAAGTGCGAATTGCACGTACGGCAATTTCGCCACGGTTTGCAATCAATACAGTTTTAAACATTTTATAATTCCTAAATTTGACTAAGCTTGTTCTACTTTTGAATTGTTACAGTGTTGGATATAGGTGCGCCAACCGCCAAAGTGACTGATATTTTCGGCATCGTTCAAGCCATAAGGTTCGCAAATGAAACCTTTAACCCATCGACCGTCTGCCAGTTCGACATTGCCCATGCCCAGTGGTGTCGGAATCTCTGCGACAAATTCTCCAAAGCGAGCGGTGGGTACATCCCACAGTTCAACAATGATCTGCTGACCGTGTTCATCGACTCGGGCTAGACCGGGTTTAGGTGGGATCGTGCCATTCAGTGCAAACAGGGCATAGTGCTCAGCGGTATACGTGGTTTCCACAAGCACAGCATCACGTGTGAGCAATTGGAAGTTCAACGGCATTCCAGTCAAGTGTGCTCCAACCACCGCAACACGGATATGATGTGGAGAGACTGAGTTCTGTAGCCTTGGAATGGGTGCATAGCGGTCTAAAGCCCCCAGCTTTAAGTTCAAATGCGTCTGCCAAATTTTTCCGAATTCAATCAGAGCTTGGTCATACCATGCAGGTGCAATTAGGCTGATGCCGAAAGGTAAACCGTCGGTGCGGAAACCTGCGGGTAGGGCGAGAGCACTTAAATCGGCGAGGTTGGTAAAATTGGTATAAGTCCCAAACTCAGAGTTCAGACTAATCGGTGATTGTTCCATTTCTACAAGGGTATGAATGGTTGGGGAGGTAGGAACAATCAATGCATCAAATTGGGCCAAAGTATCTTGAATTTTTCGGGTCAAGTCTTGCTTTAAGTACTCTGCGTTATAGGCATCAACTGCACTAAAATCATGACCTTTTTGAATGATTGTGCGCACTGTCGGATCGAAAACCTCAGGCTGCTGAGCCAATAATTCGGCAACCGCCGCCGTACGTTCTGCCACCCATGAGCCTTGATAGAGTTGGGCTGCTAATTGTTCAAAAGCCGAAAAATCAATTTCAGTAATTTCAGCACCGAGAACTTTTAACTGTTCTACAGCCAGTTGGAAGGCATACTTAGCTTGGTCATCTCCAAAGAATTCCAGTTTTTGGGGAATAGCAAAATGCGGTTTAGCCGAGAGTTTCGCAGGTGTAGTCTTTGGATGCTGGCGTGAATAGCTATCTAGCGCATCGTAGTGTTCTATCATTTGGGCAATGGTGTCGGCGTCTGTTACAGTTAATGCGAAAATCGAAATACAGTCCAAGCTTTTACAAGCTGGTAATAAACCACGATTTGAAAAACGGCCTTTAGTCGGTTTTAGTCCAATAATATTGTTAAATGCAGCAGGAACACGGCCAGAGCCTGCAGTATCTGTTCCGAGTGCAAAGGGCACCAAGCCACGAGCTACAACACTGGCTGAACCAGAGCTAGAGCCACCACTGACATAGTCAGCGTTAAACGTGTTACTGACTGCACCAAAAGGAGAGCGTGTCCCGACAAGCCCCGTTGCAAACTGGTCTAAATTGGTTTTTCCCACAACAATGGCCCCTGCATTTTTAAGCAGGCGAATGGTTTCGGCATCTTGCGTAGCAACAGTTGTCAGGGCCTTGCATGCGGCCGTGGTGATAAATCCAGCAACATCGATGTTATCTTTCACTGCAAACGGAATGCCGTATAAAGGAAATTCTTTGCTGAGGTCTGTGGCTTGATCTGCTTTTTGCTTTAAGGCTTCAATTTGTTGGGAAAGTATTTCTGTCGTAGCAATTGAAATCCATGCATGATCAGGTTGTGGTAATTGTGCTACATAGTCGATTAAATCTTCAAGATGAATATCTTGGTCGAGATAAGCGGTTTGCCATTCTTGAAGTGTCCAGCCAATGCATTTGTTCTGACTCATTTTTTGCATTCCAACTTGTATACATGATGGAATACAAAAAGCAGAATCTATGCCAATCTAATCAATTTGATTTATCTTTGGTTATAATTGTTATAAATCAATTTGTTGAGAATAATAATTTAGTTTAATTGAGTGATTCTAAGTGTTTTTAGAGTTGCACCAAAACAAGTGCATAGGGGAGCTAATGGTGCTTTTTATGATCAAGTCTTGGGTGGTCTGACGTTAAACTATTTAAAAATAGGATTTAAATCATATTCGTTTTTTATGTGAATTGAGGGAATTAAAGCCAAAAGAATTGAGGTTAAAACATATTCTAAAATAGGATGATTCAAAGAAAATATACACACTCAGTTTTTAATTTTTATGTATAACTGGCTTTGTTGCACAAAGATTTGAAATGCAAAGCACCCCTAATTGAGC
>NZ_JBICLH010000061.1:0-159135 GCF_043105125.1 Acinetobacter sp. TYF_19 | reverse complement strand
TTCATACTGTCAGTATGTTATTATACTTTAAGGAAAAAAATCTTATTTTCTTTTCAGTCGAAGACTTATTAGTATTAGTAGTTAGTCAATATAAAAATATTGTAAATTTACAGGAAAATATTAAAAAATTTGATTACTTTGGTATTAGTGAGGAGTCTGGTGGATATGGATTATATGCTCGTGAATTTCCCATTTTTAAAAAGTTTATAGAGGATCTTGCTCAAGCATATGAGGATAAATATGTTGAAAAAAATATAGAAAGAGTACAAGAATTATTGTCCCTAATGGAAAATGATAGTTATGAGTTTCATCAACAGATCACGAATAAATACTATGATTATCCAATCTTGAACTCATTAGAAGCTATAGATTTTCTAGATCAACTTTTAAGAATTGACTATAGAAGCGCAATGTATGCAATAGACGGTTTAAACTCACGATTTACAGTACATTCCCAAAGTGCAATATATTTACAAGAGGAAAAATGGTTTGAAAAAATCATTGAGCTCGCTACTCAAAAATTAGTTTCATCTCCAATGCTAGAAAAGCATAAAATTCAAGATAAATTTTTACCAAAATTGCTTGAAATAAAGGAACAGGCATATAAAGGCTAATTTTTAGCTATATTTAAAAAATGAATTGAAATGCTATAAAAAAGCCCCTACAACGTAGAGGCTTTTTTCATCTAAGATCTAAATCTTAAGATACTTTATCACCAGCTTTAGCACCAGATTCAGGTGAAATCACCCAAACACCTTCGCCATTGCCAGCAGCTAAAACCATACCGTTAGAAATACCAAAACGCATTTTACGCGGTGCAAGGTTTGCCACCATCACCACCAATTTGCCTTTTAAGTCTTCTGGTTGGTAGAACTCACGAATACCACTGAATACATTACGCGGTTCAGCTTCACCCACATTTAAAGTCAGTTGAAGCAATTTATCAGAGCCTTCAACGTGAGCTGCATCTAAAACTTCAGCAACACGAAGGTCAACTTTCATAAAGTCTTCAATACCAATTACATTGTTTTCAGAAACAGCTTCACCCACTTTTGGCTCAGGCTTCTTCTCGGCTTTCTTCTCTTTTTTCTTTTCAACTTTTACAGGTTCAGCTGCAGCCGCTAAAGAGTCTTTAGACGCATCGACCATTGCCGCAACTGCTTTCGGGTCTACACGTTGCATTAACGGTTGGAACAATGCAATTTCATGATCGACCAATGCTGTTTGAGCAGAAGCAAAGTCAAAGCGGTCTAGTTTTAAGAACTCTTGCACTTGAGCCGCTAAAGTTGGAAGTACAGGTGCAAGGTATACAGCCAATTGACGGAACAGGTTAATACCGACAGAACATACATCATGTACTTGTTGTTCTTCGCCTTCAACTTTGGCTAAAGCCCAAGGTTTTTTCTCATCGATATATTGGTTGGCTTTGTCCGCAAGCGCCATGATTTCACGAATCGCAGCAGAGAACTCACGTGCTTCATAGGCTTTCGCAATTGAATCACCGGCATCAATAAAGCTTTGAACCAATTCAGGCTCTGCACAAGTTGCTGATAATTTATTATCAAACTTGGTGTTGATGAATTTTGCACAACGGCTAGCAATATTCACTACTTTACCAACTAGATCAGAGTTTACCTTTTGAACGAAATCATCCAAGTTCAAATCAGAGTCTTCAACTTTATCAGACAGTTTAGACGCGAAGTAGTAACGTAAATATTCAGGGTTTAAGTGCTCTAAATAGGTTTCAGCTTTAATGAATGTACCGCGAGACTTTGACATCTTCTGACCGTTTACCGTCAAGAAACCGTTGATGAATAAACCTGATGGCGTACGGTAGTTTGCACCTTCAAGCATTGCAGGCCAGAACAGCGCATGGAAGTAAACGATGTCTTTACCAATGAAGTGATAGACTTCTTTGTCAGAGTCTTTCTTCCAAAAGTCGTCAAAACTTAAATCAGGACGTTTCGCTTTGATGTAGTTTTCAAAACTCGACATATAACCAATCGGCGCATCGACCCAAACATAGAAATACTTGTTTGGTGCATCTGGAATTTCAAAACCGAAATACGGTGCATCACGTGAAATATCCCAATCAGATAAACCCGCTTCAAACCATTCATCCAGTTTGTTGGCAATTGAAACAGGTAGGCGACCTTGGTCACGCGTCCATTTTTGTAAATATTCTGAGAAATTCGGCAGTTTAAAGAAGTAGTGATCTGAAGATTTTTCTACAGGCGTCGCACCACTCAAAGTTGATTTCGGGTTTAAAAGCTCAGTCGCATTGTATGTTGTACCGCAGACTTCACACGCATCGCCATATTGATCTTCCGATTTACATTTCGGGCACGTGCCTTTAATGAAACGATCCGATAAGAACATGCCTTTTTCAGGGTCAAAAAGCTGGTTGACAGGACGGATGGCAATATTACCAGCTTCACGGTTTTTCACATAAATTTCAGATGCGCGAACACGGTTTTCATCACTATGAGTTGAATCATAATGGTCGAAATGCACACCAAAACCGTCAAAATCACGGATGTGTTCTTTTTGCACATTGGCGATTTGATCTTCAGGTGAAATACCATTCGCTTCGGCACGGAGCATGATCGCTGTGCCGTGAGCATCATCCGCACATACATAAGTCACATCGTGTCCCATTGCACGCATGGCACGAACCCAAATATCTGCTTGGATATAACCGAGTAAGTGTCCCATATGGATGGGGCCATTGGCGTATGGTAGGGCGTTAGTGACTAAAATATTACGCACGGATATGACTCTCTCATTCGTATTTTATATAAGGTCAACGATTTTACCTTAGATAGCCGCGACTTGCACAAGTGAATCGGTGAAAAGTTTTCAAATGAGACTAAAGCCCATAGGAATTGATCGGCCCGAAGATGGATCTATTGCCAAATATTCATGAGCCAATAGTGCAAAGATCGAAAATATCGCTTTTAATATCTTAAAAAAGAAGGTGTACATCATTTTGTCTAACTCATGGGGAATACCCAAAAATATTGAAGAACTAGTTTTAGAACGTGATCAGTGTTGTGTTTATTGTGGCTGTGAATTTGGCACTGAAAGAGCTAAAAAGAAATCATGGGAGCACATCATTAATGATATCAATATTAAAACATTAGAGAATATTGCCTTATGTTGTGTTGGTTGTAATGCTTCCAAAGGCAATAAAGAATTAATCAGTTGGTTTTATTCTGGACATGCTCGAAAGAGAGGTATTAATTCCGAAACTATTGCTGATGTTATTAAAATAGCACTAAACCTTAAAAGCTAATGATGAAGTAATCTGCCTTCAATTTTAAGCACTGCTATATAATAGTGTTATTCAGTACATTCAGCCTATTTAGAGTATACCGTCCATGATCGATGATGATTTTGATTTCGACCAACCCGTGACCCGAATTCCGCAAAATCCACAAGCGACCAAACTACTGGGCAATCGACTTTTACAACAAGCTGAACAATATCTTGCTTCAATGGGTAGTCAAGCTCATGCACAATTGGTCGAGTCGCTCCGTCAGCTAGAGTTGGAAGATTCGTACTTTGCAGTAATGGCCGATCAGCTTGAGTATGAAAGTGATGAACCAATGGCCAATGACGTGCTCAATCTGTTGTTTTTCTGGCAAATGGCCAATGAAAAAGAAGCGGATATGACTAAGTTTCAGTTGCCTAATTTAATCCAAACAGACTATTTCCAAACAACTTTGCTTGACGCTTACGACGCGATGGATTTGGGGGCATTCCAAGCCCAGCGCCGCAGCGTGATTGAAGAAACCTTAAAACTGTATCAACAGCAGTGTTATGCAGGGTGCATTACAGTTCTTTATGGTCAAATAGAAGGGATTTTGACAGATGCGCTGATTGAACATGGCTATTTACAGCAAAATCAAACCAAGTTTGTCGATGTGTATAAAATCGTACCGGGTTTGAAAGGCCATGAAGTCAAAAGCCTATGGCATAAAGTCAAAATTGCCAGTGAAATCAATCCGTATTTTCTGAGCCTTGAAGCATTGAAAATGGATGCGAGTTCTAGTGTCACCGCCACTCGTCATAATATGGTACACGGTGCGGACGTGATCCATTTCACGCAAGCACGCAGTTTCATTTTGTTTATTTGGCTGTTTGCAGTTATCAGTTTTATCAGTACGTTAAAGCGTTAGTCACTGCCGTTGAGTGGTACAGGATGGTGTTTAAATTGATGCATCCTGTACAGCTATTGTTTCCAAATGATGCAAATGACGTCAGCACTCAAAAAGCAAGGTATAACTCTTAGTTAAGCAAAATTTTAAATACGAAAGAGGGCTGTGACATGACGAATGACAATAAACTCGATGATTTAAAAACCAAAGCGACTGAGTTGGGCGAAGACTTGAAGTTGAAAGCTCAAGCGGCAAAACTTGAAGGCGAGAAAGTGCTTGAAGATGTCAAACATCAGGCTACTGAAGTCAAGCTTGATGCTGAAAAGCAGCTGACTGACTTAAAGCAGAACGCAGCAGAAAGTAAAGCCGAAGGCGATGCAGCTTTTGAGCAAAAGTTGGAGTCTGCACAAGCCAAAGCCGAGCATGCGAAACAAGTCGCACAGGAGAAATTGGATCACTTTAAAGTTGAAGCAGGGCATAAACTGGATGAGGCAAAACTTAAAGCTACTGAGTTAAAGCATGAGGCTGAAATTAAACTGGAAGAATTTAAGGTGCAAGCCACTGAAAAGTTTGACGAATTGAAAAAGAAAGCCACAGAAACACTGCAAAAGTTTAAAAAAGACGACCAAGCTTAATCCGTCTGAAACGGCGAATGTCGATCTTTCCGAATTTGCGAATACTATGGCGTAGACTGTGTACTGAGTGCAGGGTCTGCGTCTAAATTAAACCACATGATGCTCTGAATTTGATTGTTCACGGTACGAATGGTGTAGCGATAGTTTGCAATTTCATATACATATACCGTCTCAAGTGGGCTATTCGGTGCACTGCTGATTGGGGTAGAGGACATAGAAATTGGCGATAAATCAATTTTTTTCTGCATGTCTTGAACTTGATCACCGATAGTCACCGTTTGACCCGCAGGGGTTTTAAATGAATTGGTTGATGTATCTGCAAAACTAAAGCTAGATATGGTGCAAGCCAAAACAACCACGGCCCAAAGTTTCATTTTTTTCTCCCCAAATCGCGTCAAGATAGAACAATAGAATATAGATATTTTGCTATGCAATAACATCACCTTAAATGGGGAGATTGGATTGTACTTACAATTCTTTACGTTCAAATTTGATGTAATTCACCGATTTTATTTTTTCAGTTAGCTTAAGTGACTAAGCTTCGCCCTTTGATATTCAGTGTATAAAACCAACTAAAAAGCTAGGAATACTAAATTTCATGGCATAATCCATAAATACTGAACTTAAACTAAGTTCGTTTTGTGGTTAAACTATAGCATTCAGCTGAATACTCGAATTTGGAGTACATATATGTCGTGGCTTTCTTCTCTTAAATCAGTTTTTTCTCCTGCGCAGGAGGTAAAGGAAGAAGAAATCCAAACAGTACTGCAAAACTATATCTTGCCCAATTCAAACCATGTGTTGAAAGACCGCATTACTCAAGTGAATGTGCAGGGCAATATTCTGCAAATTACCATCAATACTTTTCCTGCCGAAGCAGATGATTTACAACAGATTCATGATGATTTGGCGGTTGCGCTTGAAGCATGCGGTATCAAAGAATTAAACATGCATGTGATTCAACAAAAAACGGGACATAAAGAAAAGTCAGGTGGCTGTGGACATCAGCATGCTGAAGGTGAGAGCTGTTCAAGCCAAGCAAAAGAGGCTGCACCGAAAAGCAATTTACCCCCAGTGATTGATGCTTCAGGCTCAGCAGCCCAAGCTGCTGCACAACCCGTTGAAACTGATCCAAACAATCCACCCATTCAAAAAGCAGCACCACAACAACGTGATGTGCCGAAGCATCCGCGTATTCAAAATGTGATTTTGGTGTCCTCGGGCAAGGGGGGCGTAGGCAAATCCACCACCACGGTAAACCTTGCACTTGCTTTGCAAAAGCTAGGCTTAAAAGTTGGGGTCTTAGATGCGGACATTTATGGTCCAAGTATTCCGACCATGTTGGGCAATGCGGGCAAAACGCCGATGATTGAAGCGGAAAATTTTGTACCCTTAGATGCCTATGGTTTGGCCGTGTTATCGATTGGGCATTTAACAGGTGATCATAATACTCCTGTGGCTTGGCGTGGGCCGAAAGCGACAGGGGCGTTGATGCAACTGTTCAATCAAACCTTATGGCCTGACTTAGATGTCTTGATGATTGATATGCCACCGGGTACAGGTGATATTCAGTTGACGCTTGCGCAGCGTATTCCTGTGACAGGTGCAGTAATTGTAACTACACCGCAAAACGTGGCACTTATGGATGCGACCAAAGGCATTGAGTTATTTAACCGCGTACATATTCCAGTTATGGGTGTTGTGGAAAATATGTCGACCCATATTTGCTCAAATTGTGGATTTGAAGAGCAAATTTTTGGTACGGGCGGTGGAGATCAACTGTCGGAGCAATATGCTATTCCGCTGTTGGGGCGTTTGCCTTTAAATGTACAAATTCGTGAAAATGCGGATGCGGGTAAGCCTTCTGTTTTAGTGGAAGACAGTGCAGCAGACAGCTATATGCAGATTGCTGAAAAAATTGCAGCCGCACTGCCTCAGGCTGAGAAAGATCAGACTCGTATTTTTTAAATCAGCCATAAATGAAAAAAAGCCCAATCTGTTGAGTTGGGCTTTTTTTTCTTTTTTAGGAGAGTGAATAGGACTGATTTTGTTTTTTGGCTTGCATTATATTAATGCTGATCGCAATCACCACCATCACAATCCCGATAATATCAGTGACAGTTTCAGGGATAATCATACATAAAGCACCTGCACCTAAGAAAATTCGCCAGAACCAGTTCAAACCAATTTTAAAGTAACCTTCAACTGCTGCACCCAGCGCCAAAATACCGACTACTGAGGTAAACACAATACTCACAATAGTTGTCCATACAGGAAAGGCAAACTCACGTGCATT
The DNA here is from genome assembly GCF_043105125.1 of Acinetobacter sp. TYF_19. Lineage (NCBI taxonomy): Bacteria > Pseudomonadati > Pseudomonadota > Gammaproteobacteria > Moraxellales > Moraxellaceae > Acinetobacter > Acinetobacter sp. TYF_19. The sequence goes on along the minus strand of NZ_JBICLH010000061.1, from coordinate 152,044 downwards.
GACTGCGACGTTGGCCGTATCAATCATCAGCATGGCAGGGTTATAGACGAACAGGAACGGGACAATGAAACCAGCCAAAGAGAGTTTCAATGCTTGGAAACCTGTGCGCATTGGGTCGCCCCCTGCGATTCCCGCACCTGCAAAGGCGGCTAAGGCGACAGGGGGAGTAATATTGGCAAACAGACCAAAGTAGAACACAAACATATGTGCCACCAGTGTGGGAATATCAAAGTTTGCCAAAGCGGGTGCAGCCATAGTCGCGGTAATGATATAGGCTGGAATCGAAGGAAGTCCCATACCTAAAATCATCGATGCAATCATGGTAAAGAACAGCGTTAAAAATAGGCTGCCTGCACCGATGCTCATAATCGAGGAGGTCATGACAGAGCCAAAGCTGGTCAGGCTCACCACACCAATAATAATCCCCACCACAGCACAGGCTGCCATGACCGAAAGGGATTGTTTTGCACCATCGGAGAGCGCTTCTAATATTTCTTTGAAGCCCATACGGGTCGATTTGCGGAAACTCGCCACAATCACAGTTAAGACAATGGTGTAGACCGCGGCATAACTGACAGGGATGGATTGAAATAGGAAAAATACCAAAGCCACAATTGGAATAAGTAAGTGCCCTCGCTCTTTTAGGACATCTTTAACCCGTGGCAAATCCGCTTTCGGTACGCCTTTTAAATTGTCTTTACCAGCACGGAAATGGACTTGCGCCATCACACCTAAATAGTAGAGTAAAGCCGGAAGAGTGGCTGCAAGGGCAATGGTGCCATAACTGACACCCGTGGTTTCAGCCATAATGAAGGCACTGGCTCCCATCACTGGGGGTAAAATTTGTCCACCTACAGAGGCACTGGCTTCAACAGCACCTGCAAAATTTTTGTGGTAGCCAATTTTTTTCATCAGGGGAATGGTAAATGAACCTGTACCCACGACATTAGCCACCGCTGTGCCATTAATACTGCCCATAAATCCACTGGAAATGACGGCAACTTTTGCAGGACCACCTTGTTTATGGCCTGCCAGTGCCATCGCAAGATCATTAAACAGTTTTCCCATGCCTGATTTCGCCAGAAAAGCACCAAACAAAATAAACAGGAAAATAAAAGTGACTGAAGCACCGATTGCGGAAGAATAAAGTCCTTCAGTTTTTAAATACATTTGCCCGAAAATATCACTAATACTATATGGGCGCGTCAATAAACGATCAGGGACCCAGTCATAGTGGCTAAAAAACGGGTAAGACAGAAAGACTAAACCTAAAATAGGTAGCATCCACCCCATAACCCGCCGTGCGCCTTCAACCACCAGCACCACGGCTAAAATGGCAAAAACAATATCTAAGGTGTTTGGAATACCACCACGTGTGGTCATAATGGCTTGATATTCTTTCCAAAGGTATAAAAAGGTTGCTAAAGCGGCTAAGGCAAGTAACCAATCCAACCAAGGGATGCTTTGTCGTGAACTGGACTGACGCGCAGGATAAAGTAGAAAGATTAAAACCAAACCAATAGCGACATGGGCGGAACGTTGAATCAGTTCGGGTAGTGGATTAAATGTAATAAATAAATGAAATAAGGAATAGAAAATAGCAATCGCCGCTATGAACCATGCCACAGACTTGTTGCTTGGGGAACGAGTCACTGACTCACGATCAAATTTTTCTAAAATGGCTTGTTGTTGTTGCTCATCTAATTGTTCAGGGGCAACTTTGTCTTCATTTTGAGTCATCGGCATTCTCCGATCTGCCATGCTTTCCACAAGGGCTGTTGTTGTGCTGTAATTTGCACCAAGGTGTAATCTGGATATTGTTGAAAAATGGGCCAGACGCTCTGGTGAATAATGATACTGCCTTGCATATTCTTGGAAATGATCCAGTTGATTTGATCAATGCGCCGATGAACTTTCATTCTGACCATACCGTCTTTTTGAAAGATGATGGGGTAGTCATTCGGTGTGCCTGCACCGAAAGAAATCAGGTCGGTGTAGCGCAATATAAAGTGTTGTTGCTCTCGTTGATAGTTTTCAATCCAACGGGTTTTTTCAACTGAATGTTTCCACTGCAAACTAAATTGTGCTGTTGAAATTCGGCACTGCATTTGAGCAACAGTTACTTCGCTATAGCGAACAGGTAAGAACAACAGCCCGAATAAACCGAGTAGAAAAAGTGCAGTAATCACTGCACCTTTTTTCAGCTTCATTTTTTCGCTGCGAGTTCGTCGTAATAACGCTTAGCCCCAGGGTGTAGCGGAGCAACCACGCCTTTTTGAGCTGTTTCCAGATTAATTTCTGTCGCTGCCTGATGTGAGTTGGCCAATTGTCCTAAACTATCAAAGAAGGTTTTGGTCAGTTTATAGACATCATCTTCAGAAAGATCGGAACGGACCACTAAAGCATTCATAATGGCCGCAGTTGGAATATCTTCTGCATTACCATAAGTGCCTTTCGGAATATTCAGAGATAGGAAATAAGTTTGGTTTTTGGCGATTTGTTTCACTTTCTCAGGATCGATCCCGACCAGTTGTAAATCGAAACCTTGTTGCAGTTCCATCAAGGATGAGTTGGGGATACCACTGGTTAAGAATGCAGCATCAATTTTTCCACCCTTTAAAGCATCCGCGGCTTCAGCATAGCCTAGATAGTCGACCTTCACGTCATTGTAAGTAATACCAAAACCATTTAAGAGGGTGCGCGCATTAACTTCAACCCCTGAGTTTTGGGCACCGACGGCAATACGCTTACCTTTTAAGTCTTCAAGCTTTTTAATGCCTGATTTTTTTGATGCCACAATTTGCACATAGTTGGGGTAAAGTGCCGCCACTTGTTGGATATTATCAATTTTCCCACTGGCAAAACTACCTGTGCCATTCAGTGCTTCGGTTAAGCTGTCACTCATGACAAAAGCCATTTCAACTTTTTTCTGTTTGAGTAAGTTAAGATTTTCTACCGATGCGCCTGTGGTTTGGGTTTTTGAATTTACACCGTAGGTTTTATTATAAATTTCAGCCAAACTGGTGCCAATCACGTTATACGGCCCAGATGCACCACCTGTCGCTATGTTGACAAATTTACTTTGGAGTTTGTCGGATGCTTGTGCACTGGTTTCAGTTTGAGCATCGCCTGAAGTTGCGGTTTTATTGTCACTTGAGCATGCTCCTAGACCCGCAAGTGCAATTGAAAGTAGCGTGAGTTGAGTCCATTTTTTCATATACTTTTCCTCGTTTTATTATCTTCAAAGCCATTCACTTGGCTCTTTTATCCTTGACTTTGCGTGATCAGATTGATGAATAAAAATACGCATGTTTTAAAAAGTAACTGATTAAAAATCATTTGAATAGTTTTTTTTCATTAGTTATGTCTATTTGATTTATAAAATCATTGATTTGAAAAAAGAATAAAGCATATGGCGTCATTTTTATGAATGCTAGATTGGGTAAGGGTCTTATACGTTATTTATGTTAAGTATTGAATGAAAATTAAAAAAACTGTTATCACGGTTCACTAAATTTGATTGCTTTCAGCATGGCAAGTCATTACGCTTATAGTTATATATATGTGGGTCTGTGAATATGGTCACTTGGTTTTTTATTGGTTTAGTGATAACCATTCTTTTAACTCCAGGACCAACCAATACCTTACTTGCCTCTTCGGGTATTCAAGTCGGTATTCGTAAATCATTGCGTCTCATTCCTGCAGAAGCTTTTGGCTATCTCATTTCAATCACGGCATGGGGCTTCCTCATTGGAAAAGTGTCTGTGCACTTGCCTTTATTGCCGACCATTTTAAAATTGTTTAGCGCAAGCTATATCATTTATTTGGCCATCAAATTATGGCGTACAGCCGATGCTGAAGTGAGTTTTAATCAACCGACTATTCGGGCGCGTGAACTGTTTTTGGCAACATTATTGAACCCTAAAGCATTATTGTTTGCTTCAGCCATTTTCCCAACCATTGCGTGGACAAAACTAGATTATTATCTGTCACATATGTCGCTGTTTTTGGTTTTGATTGTTCCAATTGCTTTCTTTTGGACTTTTATCGGGTCAATTTTAGCGAGCAATAAAATTCGTTGGCTGAACCAATCTAACCTGCAAAAAACAGCATCACTGGTTTTGATGAGTTTTTCGATTCCGCTGAGCTATTCTGCGATTTTAAGCTTTTAATTTAGTAATTAAAGACAGAAATTTTGCGAACTTAAACGCGCTTATTTTCATTGAAAGCGATTTCAGTTAAAGTACAACGCAATTATTGAAATTAAGCTTTTTTGGAAAGAATAAATGGCTATTAAGTCCGATCGTTGGATTCGCGAAATGAGCGAAAAACACGGCATGATCGAACCGTATGCAGAAAACCAAGTTCGTTTAGATGAAAATGGTCAAAAACTCATTTCTTATGGCGTGTCGAGCTATGGTTATGACGTTCGTTGTGCACGTGAGTTTAAAGTTTTTACCAATGTTCACTCGGCAATTGTAGATCCAAAAAACTTTGATGATAAAAGTTTTATCGACATTGAAGCTGATGTTTGTATTATTCCGCCAAACTCATTTGCTTTAGCACGTACCGTTGAATATTTCCGTATTCCACGTAATGTGTTGACTGTGTGTTTGGGTAAATCGACCTATGCACGTTGCGGTATTATCGTAAACGTCACACCACTTGAGCCTGAGTGGGAAGGTCATGTTACTTTAGAGTTCTCGAACACAACCAATCTTCCTGCACGTATTTATGCAGGTGAGGGTGTTGCACAAATGTTGTTCTTCGAATCTGACGAAGTGTGTGAAACATCGTATAAAGACCGTGGTGGTAAGTACCAAGGTCAAACAGGTGTAACTTTACCGAAGACCTAAGTTTTTGGTATTAAAAAAAGCGGATCATTGATCCGCTTTTTTTGTGTCAATTCATTCATCGGAAAATAAATATTATCGGACAGTTGGTTTTGCATTTGTGTTGAGTTTCAGCATAATCAATTGTGAAATAGAGTGCTTTGGTTGACGCAAATAAAAATTATAGTGCGCAGAGTAAAATGCCAAGCAAAGGATGTAGTACATAAAGATGCGGAGCATCGAATAATAAGGATGGTCGAGATGACGAATCGTATATATCCCGCAGGATTGAAAAAATCCTGTTTAGCTAGTCTTGTCGGACTCATGCTTGCACAGTCTACATTTGCGCTCGAGTCACTTTCCGATGAATATCTAGCGGATACTACGGGTGAAGGCATTGCGTTACTTCCTGAAAACTTCAAGATGGTGTTCCAAGGGGCCAATGATCTCTCCACTGCTTCTAGCTACAACCGTGGCGTGGCCAATCCACAACAATACGACACGGGTTTCATTCGTATTATTCCTGTGGGTGAGAACTACTCCAAATATACCGATGCTGATGATCTGAGTGCGAAACGAACCAAAGCGGACATCTTTATTTATGGTTTAGCGCTTTCGCGGTCTGATAATGATGCCAATAGCCGTTTCAGTAATCAGGGCTTCACATGGGGAAGCGATGTTAATCCTTGGTTATTTCACGCTGGCACAGCCACGGGGATTAAACAGTTTCATCAGTCGAATGCAAGTTCAGATGTTAGTTTTCTGGGGCTAGAAGCGCCTTTAGCGACCGTTCTAGCCAATGAAGCAGATAATAATATTAAATTAGGTCTATGGTGGGATGCTTTTTCACGCAGTTGGAACTCTCAAAATAAAGTGGACCCTATTACAGGTGCACCAACAACAACCAATGCGGCTGCGGATCCTGATTTAAGTTTAAATCAAAGAATACGTCTACAAGCTGTTGCCAACGGATTGAGTTTAAATGGCTCACAGGTTCGTATGTTTCAAACCCAAGCATCTACCCTAGACCATCAGAATAAAACCTTTGGGATGGCAACCTTACTTCGGATCAATACCAATGATAATCCGTCTACATTAATCTATGAAAATACAGATGCTAATAAAGCGCTATTGAATGCCAAAGTACTTCGACTCAGCACAGCCACGACTAATGATGGCACGGCAGTCACACCCGCATTAGATCGTTCATTGGCTCCAATCTTTGATGCCAGTGAAGGACTTTATTTATACAGCCCAAATATTAATTTGGTCTTGGGCAATATGTATCAGCCTTTTGTTGTAGGTTCGGAAGGACGCAATATTATTCTTGAAGTCACGCGTATTCCGAATGTGCCTGAGATTTATAAGCAGATTTATACCTACTACCCAGATGTACAGGGTGGAAGCAACGCTGACTATAAAGGATCAACTTGTAATGTGGCCTATTGCGGTTCGAATTTTGTTCAAACTGGGGCAGGGACTAGCGCGGTTCAATACCAAGGAAATAACGCAACACATAGCAGTATTTCGATTGGTAGCGTGACACGAGATCCGACCACCAATACGCTCAAAGCCAATACAGCCAATAATTCTACGGGAGTGGTATTTCGTGGGACTGGAACGGCAGTTCCTGTGAATTTGGGTTCGGTTGCTATAGATGGTGTACTGATCCAACACTTAAAAATTAAGACCACAGGCCTATAGGACGCTGACATGATGAAAAAATTATGTGTACCCCTGTTGATGTCGCTATCCATGTTGTCTCAAGCGGGTTTGGTGGATTTGGATAATACTGAACTGGTCGGTGTGACTGGGCAGGGCGGCGCAGATTTGAGCTTAACCCTATCGATCAATCACCAATATGCCAATGATATGAGTTTAAATACGATCTCTAGGACCAATGGTGTCGATGCGAATGGTCGAGCTATTGTCACTGAAGCGTATTATCAAATGCGCGCAAATCAAGACTGCGCTTTATTAGAATTGTGTCGTATCGCTATTTCCCCAAATAATCATAAGGAAAATGGGCAACGAAAATGGCTGGTGTTTAAGCAGTTCCAAGGCACCATGCAAATTGATAAATTTTCGCTAGAAGGCACCACAATTCTGAATAAAGAAGGCAGACCACAAACTGCAATGATGTTAAAGTTTTTCGATGATAAACCCCTCAAAATTCGTAACTTGGGCTTTGCTAGCCTTTCAGTGGAAAGTGGTGAAAATGGGTATTTCAATACCTCAACGTATAACAGTTATGGTATGAGTAAAACTGTACCAACTTTTGACAAAGGTCAGGAACAAGGCTTTATGGGCTTAAATGTTCACGGAAACTTACATCTAGATGGAAATCTAAAAATCTTTAGCTATAACTGCTCGGGCACTGCGGGTAGCCGCTGTTAGACATATAGTTTCAAAAGGATATTGAAATGCATAAAATAATAAAACTAAACCTTCTGACACTATGTATCTGTGCAGCCAATCAAAGTTATGCATTACAAGCTTTGAATGATCAGATTTTAAGTGATGTAACGGGCCAAGATGGTATTTCAATTACCCATGAAGCTTCAAAAGTTGACATTAAACAGCTGAATTGGGTCGATCCTGCGGAAGTCGGAAAAACACCGATTAAACTGGGTTTACATAATATTGAAGTGAAAACGGCGACTGGTTATAACAACATTAAAACCAAACTCGATTTTGATGTGGGAACAACACAATTAGCCAATGGTACGCAAGGGGTTGGTATTCAGCTCTCTGCCAGTGTGTCACCTTTTACCGCAACGGCTGCCCAAATTATGCTGATGTGTTCACCAAATTGTGCAACGGGTGAAACGGATCAAAATTTAGGAAGTTTTAAGCTTTCGACTATTTCACCTTTTGAAGTGTACTTGGCAACGACGAATGGGCTATTTAACCGCGACTCAAAGGTGCATTTAGATTTTAAATTGCAGAATGCCAGCATTAGTTATGGACAAAATAATCAAGATTTAACCCTAAAAGATTTTAACTTCAATCTATCTGCTGATGGATATCTCTATATCGACGAAACAGAAGGTGTAGTTCTCACTTCAAAAGGCAGTGTTGGCGATAATCTTGTTGTTTTAGGTCGAGTGGAAGATAAGACAGATGTACATGACAGCCGTGTAGGCAATGCCACAAATCCGGGGTTAAACGTTGATTTACGTTATGGCTCAGCAAATTCGACTCACCGAAACTTAATTCGAATAGGGGCATCGGGTGCATTAACCAATGGCAAGATCGTATTAAATGCTGACCAGACTGGTGTTGCTAAATTTAATACGGTCAACCGTGTTAACGGTAATGTTCAAGAAAATGAGGTGGTTGCATCTGCAGGTTATGGTTTTAAGAATGCTGGCGGCTTACATTTAAATGTATCGGCTGACTTTACCCGTGCAGGGAATAGCTTGCTCGGTGCTGCCACACCGACAACGTTTGAATTAGGACACACCGGTACAGGCAGTTATGCCATCGAATTTTCAAATTTATCACCGCTGAACGTGCGTACTTCCACTGATCCTAATTCAGCAATAAACAGTCAAAATGCCTATATTGATTTTGGCCAAATTTATATCAATAACATTCGCACAAACTCAATGGGTTTTGTGGTCAATGACCAAATTAAGGCGATATTGGGTGCGCAAAACTATGAGTTGATTTATAACCCATCACCAACGGGCAATGCTTCAAATATGGCTTTTATTGCTGTACGTGGGCTCGATTTTCAAGCCATTGCACGTAAAGCTCGCTTTATTTCAGATAATTCTATTGCGGTAAACAATACTAACGAAGGGACATGGGGCTTAGGTATTCCGATTTATAACCTGAATGCCAATGCAGCATTTTTTGCCAAGAAATATACCAATACCGCTGGAACAGTGAAGGATGGTTTGGGCTATGACATCGCGGTATCAACTGATGGTTATGGTGAAGATAGTCAAGGCAACCCTAAAACAACGTCTATTATCGTCATTGATGGTGCGATGAGTAAGCATGGCGAAGAAGTTAACTACTATACAGGCTTACGTAATATTGACTCATATTTTAAAGCCAATGGTGTGATTGGTTTTAATGAAAATGAAATCTATATCAAAGCCGATAGCTTATTGTTTGCTGCCAATGCGGAAATCGCAATTGGGCAGCTTCCAGGTGCACTGTATAACTGCCCAGAAGGGGTGAATAGTTGTGCCAAAGAAGTCGTACCGATTAATAATTTTGCCAAAAAAGATGATGTTCTCGCATCGATTGCTTTTATGTTGGATGGTAAAGGTGAACTCTTTATTATTCCTGGGCTTGAGGCTGTAGGCGGAACACCGCAGAGCAATTATCTGTCATTTAAATCCAATTTTGAGTTTAATACACTGAGTAGCACAGACCTGAGTAATGAAAGTAAAAAAGGCAGTTTTATTAGTCTCAGTAATACTGATAGCAATGGAACAACAACAAAAACCTCAAGTTTTAACTTAAACAAAATGCAAGGTCAATTAGGTTTGAATGGAAAAATTCATATGCAAAAGGACTCAGTTGTCATCGACAATCAAGTGCAATTTAACCATAAGGCATTAGCAGGTGGACAAGGAGCTGCCTTTAGAACGGAGATTGCATTGTCTCCAACAGGTACCATGCAGAAGGTTGCAGATATTGCCATTACGGGTGGAGCTATGCGTAGCACATTAGGAATTATGCCGCGCTAAAAGGAATGACAAGGAATAAATAAAATGAATAAGTCTTTAATTTCAATTCTAATCACAGCGACTTTAGGTTTGACTCAAAGTTATGCGATGACCGCCTTAAATGACGAAGAATTGGCAGAAGTCGAAGGTCAGTCTTTGATGAATCTAGAGTTTCAGCAAGGAACAAATACAACCGATGCACAAGGGAAAACATATAACCAATCAAATATTGGGTTTTATAAGTTGGCTCTAAGTGCCGAATTGGAACTGAATGCCAATATTAAAAAGCTTCAATTAGGATGTGGTGGCGACAACAATTCCATTCGAGCCAACAGTTGTGATATTGATATCGATCATATTGGTTTAAGTGGATTGCCCGATGATCCGAACTATACATCGGATCAGCGTGCAGCAACTTCAGCATTAATCACAAACCCGTTCATTCAGTTTGCTATTAAAAATCCGACTTCAGCCGCAACACGTGAGGTGTTAGGGTTTCGTGTCAGTGCTGAAAAGATTAAAGGTTTGATGACATTAGGTACTAATAATGATGTAGATGCAAATAATAATGCGATACCCAATGGAATTAATACATTTAGTGGTTATATGAAAACCAAAACGGCATCTGGCACTGCAGTAACAGCAGCTCGTAACATGACATATGCGGATACGGGCTTAACTATTAATGGGGCTGTTTCAGGTCGTTTATTCGGAAGTAGTCCTGGTACAACTTGCGTAGGTGGTTTTTTAGACCCTTGTCACGATATTTCTTACTCATCTGATACTTATAATTTAAGTTTATCTTCAACCTCTGCTCCTTTTACGATTAATTCAACGATTGTGTCTGGGACTCGAATGAAAGATGTGACCTTAAAAGGAAGTGGTACGGTTGGGCAAATTGATTTTAGTGGACAATTAACGGCTAAAGTACTCGGTTTCTTAAACTTAGATAAACAGGTGTCAGGTAATATTACTGGGCTCAAAACGGATATCACTGTGAACCAAAGTTTAGGCTTAATTCATGCATTGTATTTAAACAACCCTGCATCATTATCCTTGCAATCCCAAGATATTTTATGGACGGGTGCTGCGGTTGGTGCGAATAAAGGCTGGTGGCTGGCAATGGAAGATGAAGTCGAGCTGGGTAGTTTAAGTCCAACGACTAAAGTAGCGATTACTAATGAAGTCTTAAAACAAACCATTGCGGGGATTAATAAAGATCTGACGGAAAATCCTCGAAATTGCGGTAATCTTTTAACAGGATGTGTCGGTGGTTCTGCATTAGTTGTTGGTAATGTCCCAATGAATTCTACAACTTTGGATTTCCCACTGACTAATTTAAGCTTACAAGGGCAAAACTTTAGATCAAACTGCTACGGTGGTTTAAAGTTCTGTTAAACATATAACGTAATAAAAAACCCGCGATATACGCGGGATTTTTTTAATCTAAAATGAATTATTTTGTAATTTTCGCCAATAACTCTGCTTTAGAAATGTTTACAGATTCAGCATCACGACGGCCTTTGTATTCAAAAGTACCTGCATCCAAGCCTTTCTCACCAATCACAATACGGTGAGGAATACCTGTAAGCTCAAGGTCTGAGAATTTCACGCCTGGACGTTCGTTACGATCATCCAGTAAAACATCATAACCTGCTGCCGTAAGTTCAGCGTATAGTGCTTCAGCTGCTTCTAAAGTACGTGGAGACTTATGCGCATTCATAGGCACAATCGCAACTTCAAATGGTGCAATTGCCGTAGGCCAAATAATACCTTTTTCGTCAAAGTTTTGCTCAATTGCTGAAGCAACTACACGTGTTACACCAATACCGTAACAACCCATGGTTACCGTAAATGGTTTGCCATCTTCACCTAGAACTTTACAGCCCAAAGCTTCTGAGTACTTTTGACCGAGTTGGAAAATATGCCCCACTTCGATACCACGTTTAATTTGCAGCGTACCTTTACCGTCTGGAGACGGATCACCCTCAACTACATTACGTAAGTCATAAACTTCGGTGAACTGTGCATCACGTTCCCAGTTTAGACCAGTCACGTGTTTATCAACCTCATTTGCACCCGCAATAAAGTCAGAAAGTACCGATGCAGCACGGTCAACAATAACTGTTAAGCCTTTTTCTACCAAGCCTTGTGGTCCACAGAAACCAGCGGTTAAACCTAGTGCAGCAAGTTGTTCTTCTGTTGCAAAAGTTAATGGTGATGCAATGCGTGGATGCTTCTCGGCTTTAATTTCATTTAGCTCATGATCGCCACGTAAGAACAATGCCACTACCGGTGTTGCTTGGCCTTCTTCGGCTGCAATACCTTGCACTAACAAGGCTTTGACAGAGTGTGCAGGATCAGATTTCAAGAAGTTAGAGACATCAGCAATGGTTTTTTGATTTGGTGTGTCGACAACTTCCAAAGCTTTGGTTGGCGCTGCACGTTCACCGACTAAAACGGCCTCTGCCATTTCAATATTTGCCGCATAGTCAGATTCAGTTGAGAAGGCGATATCATCTTCACCACTTGACGCTAACACGTGGAATTCATGTGAGCCTGAACCCCCAATTGAACCTGTATCGGCTTGTACTGGACGGAAATCTAAACCTAAACGGCTAAAGATTTTGCAGTACGCGCCATACATGATGTCATAGGTTTCTTGCAGTGATTCTTGGTTTGCGTGGAAAGAATAAGCATCTTTCATAATAAATTCACGTGAACGCATTACACCGAAACGTGGACGAATTTCATCACGGAATTTGGTTTGTACTTGATAGAAGTTTGCAGGCAATTGTTTATAGCTTTTGAGTTCATTGCGCGCAAGGTCGGTAATGACTTCTTCGTGGGTAGGGCCAAGTACGAAAGGGTTGCTATGGCGGTCTTTGAAACGAAGCAGTTCAGGGCCGTATTGGACGTATCGACCAGATTCTTCCCATAAAGATGCTGGCTGAGTTACGGGCATCAGGACTTCGAGTGAACCCGCATTGTTCATTTCTTCATGAACGATCGCTGCAACTTTATTTAATACGCGAACGCCCATCGGCAGCCAAGTGTATAAACCTGAAGCCAATTTACGAATCATCCCAGCACGTAACATTAGTTGATGTGAAATCACTTCTGCGTCATTTGGGGTTTCTCTTAACGTTGCAAATAAAAAGCGACTCGCGCGCATGGAAACTGTCCTAAAATTTTAAACTTTGAAAGTCAAAGATTATACGATAAAAAATGAGGAGGCATGTCGACACCGCCTCAGAAAAATGTTGATTATTATGACATGATTTTACGTGCTTGACGCAGCATAAAGTTCTTAAAGTCATCTAAATAGGTGAAGATCACAGGAACCACCACTAAGGTCAGCAGTGTCGATGTAATGACACCGCCGATCACTGCATGTGCCATCGGTGCACTTTGTTCACCTCCTTCACCTAGCCCTAAAGCCAGAGGCACCATGCCCATCACCATAGCACTAGTAGTCATCAAAATAGGGCGTAAACGTGTTTTACCCGCATCAATAATCGCTTGATAACGATCAACGCCGTGATCCATGGCTTTTTTAATGAAATCGATCAATAGAATTGCATTTTTGGTCACCAGACCCATCAACATGATAATACCGATAATAGAAAACAAGTTCATGGTGGAGTTAAATAAGAAGAGCGCTAAAAATACTCCTATCAGCGATAACGGAAGGGAAGCCATAATCGCCGCAGGGTGAATAAAGCTATTGAACTGTGAACCTAGCACAATATAAATAAACACAATGGATAAGGTGATAGCGGTCATGGCATAGCCTGCGGATTCAGCCATGTCTTTGTTTGAACCTTGTGTGTCAAAGCTATAACCTGCAGGAAGGTCAAAGTTATCTTCAATTTTTTTAATATCTGCACCAATATCGCCTGCAGGACGACCCGCGGTGTTGGCTTCGACTAAGACTTCCCTTGCTAGATCGCGACGATTAATCTGCGATGCCCCCAGACTTTGCTCTAAATGCGCAACGCTAGAAAGGGGAATCAATAAAGCTTGGCCATTGGCATCCGTTTTTTGCGATGTGAGGTAAAGGTTTTGTACATCACTAGGTAAGCTACGTGCAGTTTCAGTTAGGCGTAGGTTAACGTCATAGGTTTCGCCTTTGTCATCTTGCCATGTGGTGACATCATCCCCTGCAATCAGTGGGCGAATGACATTGGCAATTTGGTTGACCGATAGTCCTAAATCGCTGGCTAAGACCCGATTAATATGCACGCCTAAAGTCGGTTTAGGAGCTTTAAGTGAGCTTTCTAAGTCGACAATGCCTTGGACTTGCGCAATTTCTGCCATAAAGCGGTCTGAAATTTTTTGCAATTCGGCTAAGTCTGGACCTTTGATGGAAATCATCACTGGCTTTTGTCCGCCCGATACCGTTTCATCTGCGGAGGCAATTGAGGTCACAGTGATGCCACCCACTTGTTGTAGGCGTTGACGGAACTCATTGTTTAAGTCGGTTAAGCTTTTTTTGCGCTCTGTACGTGGTGTAACGGTTACGCGAATACTGACATGGTTTTTACCACGATCCGTAACGCCATTAATCACGGCATAGGTTGCTCGAACGTCAGGGTGCTGCTGAATAATTTTATCGACTTGCAGCAGTTTGGCTTGTGAATATTCCAAAGAGGCGTCGACAGGTGTTTCGAACTTAATCCGAATCTCACCTTTATCTGGAACAGGGACAAACTCTGTTCCAATCAGTTTAGATAAGCCTAATGCACCGAACAGTGAAGCCACAGCAATCATGAGGGTGATGAGTCGGAAGCGTAGAGCAAGCTTGAGTAATTTCTCATAGCCATGGCTGAGATTATCTAGTTTGCCAGAAATCCAATTAAAGAAACGTTTGACTCGATTGGGTGGTTTATGTGGATTATGCTTTTCAGCCCAATGTGCAGATAGCATTGGATCTAAAGTAAAGCTGACAAACATGGAGATCAGCACAGCAGTACTGACGGTTACGCCAAACTGATAGAAAAAGCGCCCGATAATACCGCCCATAAATGCCACAGGTAAGAACACCGCAACAATGGTTAAGGTGGTGGCTAAAACAGCGAGTCCAATTTCTTTGGTGCCATCAAGGGCTGCTGTGACAGGGTCTTTGCCCATGTCTGAATGTCGCACAATATTTTCACGGACTACAATCGCATCATCAATCAGTAGACCAATACTGAGTGATAGTGCCAGTAAGGTCATCATATTGATGCTAAAGCCAAAGATCCAAATAAACGTCAGAGTGCCAAGGAGGGCAATCGGCAAGGTCATGCCTGTAATGGCAGTGGAACGGAATGAGCCTAAAAACAGCAAGACAATCAAAACGGCAAGTGCTGCACCTTCAATAATGGTACGTGCAACATCGGTGATGCTGTTACGAATGCCTTTGGATGAATCTACCACGACTTTTGCTGTGGTGCCTTCAGGCAACTGTTTTTCGATATCTGCTAAGGTCTCATAAGCACCGTCGACCACGTCAATCACATTTGAATCGGAACTGCGTAAAATATCAATCGCAACTGCGGTTTTACCATCTAAATAGGCACTTGACTCAAGTTCGGCTTGGCTGTCTGAAATGCTTGCAACTTGGCGCAAATAAATCGGTACACCATTTTTATTGGCAATCACCAAATTGCCGAAGGCTAAAGGATGAATTACTTTAGACTTAATTTCGACCACAAGTTCACTGTTACCATGTTTCAACGTTCCACCCGGAACCTCGACATTTTCAGCTTTTAGCGTGTTGATGATCTGATCAATACCAATCCCAAAACTTTGTAATTTGTGGGGTTCAATCTGTATGCGAATTTGTCGCTGGGCATCACCCAATAAGTTGACTGTCCCGACACCAGAAACGGTTCTAAATTGTGGAACGATGCGCTGATCCAAATAAGAACTGAGCGCTTTCAGTGACATGTTTTGTGATTCAAATACAATCGACATCACGGCATTGGCAGAAGGGTCGTAACGTTCAACAATTGGGTCTTGAATTTCGTCTCGAAACTCAGCGGTGACTGGTGCAATTTTATCGCGGACATCTTGCGCGGCTATAGCGGAAGAAACATCGAGATCAAATTCAGCAATAATGGTCGATAAGCCTTCGCTAGACTGAGAAATGACCTGTTTTAAACCTGAAATGGTATTGATTTGATCTTCCATTTTCTTGGTGATTTCAGACTCCACCGTTTCAGGCGATGCCCCTGGATAGGTGGTATAAACCACCACGAAGGGGAAATCGACATCAGGAAACTCCTCAACTCCCATTCTTTGCCAAGAGGCTAAGCCCAAAACCATCAGACAGAACATCATCATGATGGTAAAAACAGGATATTTCACACTAATACGGGTTAACCACATAGCAACAACCTTTTCTTATTTTTATGGATTGATTGTCACCATTTGATGCAAATCTTTTTCATTAAACTTTATACGGCTGATACGGTCGCCGGCTTGTAGTCCCTGTACTACAGCGCTGTTGTTGCTATAGCGTTGTTCCAATACTTTTATGGGGCTACGTTCAATTTTATTGTGGCGAATCACCCAAACGTAAGGCGCATTTTGTATATCTTGAATGGTATCCAGCGGGATAATTTGTCCTGTGATGGGCTGTGAACCAAGTATGTCGCCCTCCACAAAGGTCCCGATACTCAATGAATTAATACTTTCAATTGGCTGAGCAAAAAACTCAATTTGACGGCTTGCGGGGTCTGCAATCGGGGAAATACGAGTAAGCTTGGCTGTCAGTTTTTGGGGATTGCCTTGCAGACGATATTCAATTTTTTCTCCCAAACTTAAAGCGGCTTGTAGATCACTTGGAATTTTGGCCTGTATTTCTAAACGACTCGGGTCAATGATTTCAAATAGGGTTTGTCCTGCGGACACTGTTTGCCCAGGTTCAACCAGACGTTGAGTAATAACCCCTGAAATCGGGCTTAGAATAGTGCCATCGCGATCCGCTTTTTCGGCAATATCAACATTGGCTTGTTGCGCACGTACATTTTCTAATTGAGCTTGATAGTCTACAAGGCTTTGTTCATATTCCACTTTAGAAATAAAGCCCTGATCGAGTAAACGTTTTTTTCTTCCAACCATGCTTTTTGCAAGATTGGCTTGGGCTTGAGTTGATGCAAGATTGGCTTGAGCTTGGGCAAGACGTGCAGCATTATCTTGATTGTTCAATCGAACCAGCACTTGCCCTTTTTGAACGGCTTGTCCAACTTGAGCGGAGACGGCGGTTGCTGTCGCTGTCACTTGAGCCTGAATGGAACTTTGATTGACGGCGCGAATAGTACCAGTAAAGGCTGTACGTTGGATAGAAGGCCCTTCTTGGAACTGGACTAAGTCTTCTGCTATCAGCTCGATTTTAGCTGTAGATGAAGTCGGAGATGTAGCCTCGTCTTGTTTTTGGCAGGCAGAGAGGAGTAAACACAAACACAGCGGACTGAGTTTTAAAATAGGGAGCACTTGGCGGCTTAATTTGTTTTTTATACGTAGTGCAGCCTGCATTGAGTCAAATCCTTTGGTCTAGCGGCGAAAGTCAGCACACTGTAAATAAAACGCAGATTATTCAAGTGTTTTTAAGCGAGCAATAATTCTGTCGTATTCAGCCTTGGTATTACGATAGTGACTTTGTAACGATTGTATTTGCTCTTTTTTCATCACAATATTTTTGGAATTATAATCAATCATATCTTGGAGCGGTTTCGGATTGCTTTTGCCTTTACGCATGTTCTCTTTTTCTTGGCGTAAGAATCCAATACGGTCATTCTGTAATTGTTTTAATTCATCTTGCTGGAACTTAATCTGCTTTAAGATATAGGAAAGGGCGGTATTGCGTTTCTGAGTGGCGACTTGGCTGTTGGTATAAGCGCGTTTTAATTTAAGATCTGACTCGCGTTGCTTGGCCGCAGCTGCGCGTTGTGGCGCATATTGCGCATCTTTTTCTGCGTTGTATGGACGAGCCCGTTGAATCACTTGCATGTTGCTATCGAGTGCTTCATAACCATAACGAATATGGTTGGGGGTGACACTACTACTGACGTTCGCGATGCCTTTACTGTCGTAATATCGATACCAGACCGCTTTAGGTGGATCGGCCATAATCGAGATGGTCTGCAAACTTAGCAAAGCCAGCAAAATGACTTTCGCAGTCATCCTTTTTTTCACGATCAAAGCAAGTTTGTGATTACACTCCCTAAGCATCGATACCCCCAGTTTAAAGTTGACTAAATTACTTATTTAGAAGCAATAAATAGTGCTATATTAGTCCTAAATTTAGGAATAAAAAATATAATCAGTCAAAAAAAAATCGACGGGTATGGGAAAGTGTGAAGCCGTTCTTAAAAAGAAGATGAAGTGTGGTTTTATGCGGAAACTGTTCGTTGAAAATATAAGTAAATATATGTTAAAAGTGTACGTAACTTGTAAAGCGTCTACGAATCTGTTTCTACAAACATTCTAAAAATGGGAAGGGTCATATTAAATGGACGATAAATTCCAGAATCTAAAAGTAATGGTCATTGATGATTCAAAAACCATTCGTCGTACAGCTGAAACACTATTGCAACGTGAAGGTTGTGAAGTGGTGACTGCAGTCGATGGTTTTGATGCATTGTCAAAAATTGCTCAAGCCAATCCTGATATCGTATTTGTCGACATTATGATGCCACGACTAGATGGTTATCAAACGTGTGCATTAATCAAAAATTCACAAAATTATCAAAATATTCCTGTCGTAATGCTCTCTAGCAAAGATGGTCTATTTGACCAAGCCAAAGGGCGTGTTGTCGGTTCAGATGAATATTTAACAAAGCCGTTTAGTAAAGATGAATTATTAAATGCGATTCGTAATCACGTTTCAGCATAAATAATATAAGTGTAATTGGGGAAAATTATGGCGCGTATTTTAATTGTGGATGACTCACCTACAGAGACATTCCGCTTTAAAGAAATTTTGGGGAAACACGGTTTTGAAGTGATTGAAGCGTCGAATGGTGCCGATGGTGTAACCATGGCTCAAGCTGAACTTCCTGATCTTGTGTTGATGGATGTGGTGATGCCAGGCGTTAATGGCTTCCAAGCAACCCGTCAAATTGCGCGTGGCGCAACAACAAAACACATTCCCGTAGTGATCGTCAGTACTAAAGATCAGGCTACAGACCGTGTATGGGGTAAGCGTCAAGGTGCATGTGATTATTTAACCAAGCCTGTTGATGAAAACCAACTGATTGATGTGATTAAGCAACACCTGAACGCAGGATAAGCTCTATGGCAGCAAATGGATTTATCGAATTACTTCGACTTGCTAAACGTGGTAATAAAAACTACGTTTCAAACGAAAATGAGGTAAACCGCTGGTCGGGCATTGCTTTTGAGATGATGGGGCAATATTTCGTTGCGCCATTAGGTGAAGTTGCAGAGGTGATTTATCCTCCGAAATATACCTTAGTGCCAAATACTCAGCCTTGGGTTGTGGGTTTGGCCAATATTCGAGGACGTTTACTTTCTGTTGCTGATTTAGCGCACTATGTATCAGGGCATCGCAGTGCGTATTCACCAACTCAAAAAGTACTCTGTATTAGTCATAATGACCACTATGTCGGTTTAGTTGTAGATCAGGTTCTGGGGATTCAGCACTTTAATAAGAAAAGTTTCTTTTCTAAACATGAAGATTTAGATCGGAATTTAAAAGAATATTGCCAAGGGTATTTTCACCAACATAACCAACAATGGCATGTTTTCTTATTCAGTCGCTTATTAGACAATCCAAAGTATATGAACGCATCTATAAAATTTATAAATTAATATCATTGTCGCGCGCGAAATTATAAGGGCGTAAATCGGGGAGAAGCTGCATGGGCTTTAAACTTAAAAAGAAAAATACGGATGGAAGCAGTAACCGCTCAGGTGGAAATGCTTTAGTAGCAAAACTTCAATCACAGACGGAACAGTTTTCACGTGTATTTGGTGATAGTGA
This sequence comes from Acinetobacter sp. TYF_19, assembly GCF_043105125.1. Lineage (NCBI taxonomy): Bacteria > Pseudomonadati > Pseudomonadota > Gammaproteobacteria > Moraxellales > Moraxellaceae > Acinetobacter > Acinetobacter sp. TYF_19. The sequence goes on along the minus strand of NZ_JBICLH010000061.1, from coordinate 132,530 downwards.
AAAGTCCAAGCCATTAATTTTGGGTGCGGCATTTTGTATCGTACTGGCAATTTTCTTACTGTTGTACCTATTCTATAGCGTACCTCGAAATAACGAATTCACCCGTAGCTTGGGTGAATTACGTCTTTTATCACAAACGATTTCGCGTCAGGCAACTGAAGCAACAGCATCAGGTACACCTGAAGCCATTAAAAAACTAACAGAATCACAAAAATCTTTTGCTGAAAACTTAGAAACAGTAAAAGATATTCACGCGAGTACAGATGCACTGCGTGAAGTAGATGCGCAGTGGAAAAAAGTTTCTGAAAATATTGATTTAATTGCATCACAACAAAAAATCATTAACCAGCTTTACGATACCAACATCGCGATTAGTGAAAGTATTCCGGGGATTCAGGCCGAATACAACTTAATGGTTGACCAAATGGCACGTCAAAATGTGCCAGCCAACCAAGTCGTAATTGCAAAAAACCAAGTATTCATTGCTGAACGTATTCTTCGTTCGATTGGTTCGGTATTAACGGGTTCAGACAACTCACGTGAATCTGCGGATGACTTTAGCTCAGATACAGAAACCTTCGCGTCATACTTAAACGCACAGTTAAATGGCAGTGCCGACTTAGGTGTAGAGCGTATTAATGACCCTGAAATGCGTGACTCTTTAACCAGTATTCAATCAGAATATGATGCTGTACTGAAGTCAGCAGCAGCAACCGTCTTAAAGAACTCATCACAAATCGTTAAAGTACGCCAAGCGTCATCATCGATTTTTGAACAGTCGGATGCTTTGTTAAGCAATTTGAACAAATTGTCAGGTGGTACAGGTTTAGCCATTGCAATTCCTGCCTTAGGTTTAATTCTAGCCTTGATTGCTTTCTTATTCTGTGTATTTAAATTACTCGTACTTCGTGGCGAATCAGATAAAAAACGTGTATCTCGCCTACAAGATGAATATGACCGTAACCAAAACGCGATTTTACGTTTACTGGATGAGATTGCCGATCTTGCAGATGGTGACTTACGTTCATATGCAACGGTATCTGAAGACTTCACGGGTGCAATTGCCGACTCGATTAACTTCGCAATTGACCAATTACGTGACCTTGTATCGCGTATTACTGAAACCTCTCAAGAGGTTGCACAATATACGGCAAGTACGCAGGGGATTACCAACCAGTTAGCCGAAGCATCTGAACACCAAGCGCAAGAAATTGCGGGTGCATCTGCCGCGATTAACGAAATGGCAATGTCAATTGACCAAGTATCTTCAAACGCTGAAGAATCAGCGGTAGTAGCAGAACGTTCAGTAAAAATTGCTGCAAATGGCGCGAACGTTGTAAACCGTTCAATTGAAGGTATGGATATCATTCGTGAGCAGATTCAAGAAACCTCTAAACGTATTAAACGTTTGGGTGAATCTTCGCAAGAGATTGGTAACATCGTTGCCTTGATTAACGATATTGCCGACCAAACGAACATCTTGGCTTTAAACGCAGCGATCCAAGCATCGATGGCAGGTGAAGCAGGTCGTGGTTTCGCCGTGGTCGCGGATGAGGTACAGCGCCTTGCAGAGCGTTCAGCTTCAGCAACCAAGCAGATTGAAACACTGGTAAAAACCATTCAGACCGACACCAACGAAGCTGTAATTTCGATGGAACAAACCACGTCTGAGGTTGTACGTGGTGCGAACTTATCTAAGGATGCGGGTGTTGCACTGGATGAGATTCAAAACGTATCGGGTAATTTGGCGAAATTGATTGCAAACATTTCGGATGCAGCAAAGCTACAATCCGCATCTGCAGGTCATATTGCAACTACGATGAATGTCGTACAAGAAATTACCTCACAAACCACCACTGCGACTTTCGATACAGCCCGTTCAGTCTCTGAACTTGCGAACATGGCGGAAGCGTTACGTGAGTCTGTAACAGACTTTAAACTGCCTGATTAAGCACTTGCTTTGGGGAGGGTATGCTGCTCATCGCTTGAGTGGCATACCAGAATCAGAATACACATCAACCCAATTAGCTTGAGCAAAAGGACTGGTTTGGGATGATGGTTATAATGAAGTTTATGCACCTTTTTGGGTAGCTGACAACGCAAGAAGCCTTAGCTATGAAAGAAATATTAAAACATTTAGTTGAAACGACAACGCTTCCGGAAGATAGTTATCTAGATCAAGATGCAGAAATTCTTGAAATTTTTGTTGAAGAAATTGAAGAAATCTTCGTTGAGTTAGATCCATTATTTGAAAAGTGGTATGCTGAACCGACACATCAAGAAACCTTGTTGAGCATACGTCGTCACTTCCATACCTTAAAAGGTTCTGGTCGTATGGTGGGGGCAAAGTCAGCAGGTGAAACGGCGTGGGTAGTTGAAGACACCTTAAACCGTGTGATTTCAGGGGCTGTACCGCTTACAGCAACGGTTCAAAAATTTGCTAAGACAGTATTCAAACTGTTTCAATTTAAACTGTATCCTATATTCAAAGCGGTACAGGAAATTGATCTTGATCTTCGTCCATTGGTTTTAATTGGACAACAATTACAACAAAATCAAAGTTTAGAACCTGCTCTAGAAGAGTTGCTACAACTGTCTAATCATCTAAATAGTAATGATGTCGTGACAGGATTAGAGCTGAGCGATATTGAAGTGGTTGACTCTGAGCCGCAAGTTGCAGACGCATCTGAACAGGATGATCAAGTACATGATGTCCTTGAAGAAACTTTAGCGATCTTCATTGAAGAAGCGGAAGACCATTTAGCGACTATAGATCAGTTCTTAAATGTAGATGAAACCAAAGTACAAGATTACAATGGTTTAATCCGTGCTTTACATACATTGCGCGGTAGTTCGTCTATGGCGCAAATTGAGCATGTCTTTAATGCCAGCTCAAAAGTTGAAAATCTATTTAAAACCTTGGTTCAAGAAGAGATCGTTTCTACCTCGAAGGAGATCTCTTTACTCACCCAATATGCTGAATTTGTACGTGATTATTTACATGTGCTTGGGCGTGGTACGAACGAACAGCTTGACGTGATTTACGCCACGTTCACTACGGCTTGGGATAACTATGGTTTCAGTATTGAAGACGTAGCTGATGAGCTAAACCCACAAGGTATGGTCTCGAAGCTGATTGAGTTAAATATTGACCTGTTGCTTGATGCCGAGTTTGAGTTTGATCAGCGTGCTAAGGTTGAATATCCAGACTATATTCAGCACTTAGGTGAACAAGCAAAACAATTGCTGGAATTCACCAATAACCGTGCTGCTCAAGGAATTCATGATTTTACTTTTGAGCTATATGCAGGTTATCAAGCCTTACTGGAAAAGCCTGAATTACTCAATGTAGATTATGCATACGAGTTATTTGGTCAGGCACATCAAGAATTTATCCATTTATTTGACACTTTAGCTGCGGGTCAGCGCGTCATTCTGACTGAAGAAGTGCATAAAGTTCTGAATGAATTAATGGCCTTCGTACAGCAAGATGTTGAATCGACTTCGACGACCGTAATTGAACCTGTTGCTGAGGCTATTGTTTCTAGAAATACTTTACAACCAAGCCTTGATCTTGCGCAGATTTCGCAGCAAATTGCATCGGATCATCAGTACAAGCAATCGAATACGGCCAATACCAATTTTGATGATGATTTGCTTGATATCTTCTTGGAAGAAGCTGAAGAATTATTGATGGGGATGGATCAGGATCTTAATACTTGGTCTAAAAATGGCAATGATACCGCGGCACTCAATAATTTAATGCGTTATTTGCACACCTTAAAAGGTGGTGCTAATATGATTTCTGCACCTTTTATTGGTTCGATTGCACACGAATTAGAGTCTATTTATGAGCGTGTGATTCGTCAGCAAATAGCCACAACGCCACAGTTGATCAGCATCATACGTTTAGTACAGGATGACGTCGCAGACCGAATTCAGGTCATTCGTACCGATAAGGTTGATTATCCAGCAACAGCGACGATCAATGTACTGCATAACATTCAGAGCTTAGTTGAGGGTACGACTGTTACAACTACAGTATCCGAGCCTTTAGTTGAAGCGTTTGTTGCGGCAGTTGAAGAACCTTTATCTAATATAGATAGAACGATTGAAGTTGAGGCAGCTGCGGTTGAGTCAGCAACTGCGATTGAAGAGCCGAGTGTAGTTGATAACACTGACGTTACTGTCGTTGAACAGCTGGATACTCCGTCACTTGTCCAAGAAGAAGCAGTCAACGCTGTTGAAGAAGCAGCTAGTCTTTTATCAATTGTTGAAGAAACCTTCTTGGAAGAAGCTGAAGAAATTTTAGCGACTACGGATGGCTTACTGAAACAGTGGACTGAACAACGTAGTGACCGTAGTGTGTTACTACAATTGCAACGTGCTGCGCACAGCTTAAAAGGCGGCGCGCGTATGGCGGAGAATGAACCCGTTGGTGCGATTGCTTATGAACTAGAAACCACATTTGAGCAATTTGCTGTACATAATTTCAGTTCAAACGTGTATGACCCATTATTGCAGACTGCATTTGAATGGTTAAAACAAGCCATCTTCAAACGTGATTTTAGTAATTATGATGGTCTGAAAAACAGCTTAGCATCTATTGACTATGTGGATGTGATTGCGCAATTACCAACGCGTGTAACACAAATTGATTTACTTAATGCGGTACCAAGTTTTGAGTTTGTACAGGGTGATGGTACTGAGCCGCCAGCAATGCTGGGTGAGTGGAAAGAAACGACACACTTGGATGGTGGTAATGAGATGATCCGTATCTCAGCTGATTTGGTTGAGAAAATGATCGACCTGTCAGGTGAAAATGCGATTAACCGTTCGCGTATAGAGATGGACTTAGGTCAGCTCGGCAATACGTTGAACGAGATGGAGCTTGCAATTAAACGTTTGGCGGATCAGTTACGTCGAATGGAAGGTGAGCTTGAAAGTCAAATTATTGCGAAGCACGGTTCTGAAAACTCGCGCTACGCAGACTTTGACCCCTTGGAAATGGACCAATACTCATCGCTCAACCAATTGTCTAAATCCTTAGCAGAATCGGCTTCGGATTTGGTCGATTTTAAGAGCACTTTGGCTGAGAAAATTCGTGATGCGGAAGGCTTGTTATTACAACAATCCCGTATTCAAGCGGAGATTCAAGAAAGCTTAATGCGGACACGTTTGGTACCGTTCTCACGTATGCTGCCGCGTTTGCAACGTATTGTACGTCAGACCGCATCAACTTTGAACCGTCCAACGGAATTGGTCGTCCATAACACCGAAGGTGAATTAGACCGTACGATTCTTGAACGTTTGGTTACGCCGTTTGAGCATATGCTACGTAACGCAATCGACCACGGTATTGAAGATGCGGAACAACGTGGCGCTGCGAAAAAATCAGCGACAGGCCAAATTGAACTGAACATTAGTCGTCAAGGTACAGATGTTATAGTCAGCTTTAAAGATGATGGTAAGGGTATTGATGAAAGCACGATTAAAGCGAAAGCGCTAAACCTAGGTTTAATTAAAGCCGATCAAGTGCTAGATAAACAGGAAATCTTACAGTTTATTTTCCATCCGGGTTTCAGTACGGCCAAAGAAGTGACGCAAATTTCTGGACGTGGTGTCGGTCTTGATGTGGTACAAAGTGAAATTAAAGCACTGGGTGGACATGTCACGGTTGAATCGGAAATTGGTTTCGGCACAACCTTCATTATTCGCGTACCGACTACGGTAGCGGTGAGTGATGCGTTGATGGTGAAAGCCGGTGATCAACAATATGCGATTCCATTGGCGCAGATTGATCGTATTGTGCGTATTGCTCCAACAGCATTGGATCAGTATTTCCACAGCAAAGATGACCAATTCAAAATTGATGGCGTGAGTTATAAATTGCGCTATTTATCTGAGTTTTTATCCAATCAGCCGATTCCGCGTTTGAGTAATATTGGACATTCATTGCCGGTGTTATTGATTAAAGGCAATAGTGGACAAACCATTGCATTATTAGTCGATCAGCTCATTGGTTCACGTGCGCAAATTGTAGTGAAGACGGTTGGACAACAGTTTGCCAGCATTGGTGCAATTGCGGGTGCAACGATTTTGGGTGATGGCCATGTGTGCTTGATTTTAGATGGTCAGAACATTGCACGTCAGATTTTAAGTACCAAGCGTGTGACGCATGCTGCTGATCATCGTGATTTTGGTCGTCATCAGGATACGCGTCGTTTAGTGATGATTGTGGATGACTCAGTTACGGTTCGTAAGGTCACATCGCGCTTATTAGAGCGCCAAGGCTTTGATATTGTGACAGCAAAAGATGGTGTCGATGCGATGGAGCAGCTGGAGAGTGTTAAACCAGACTTGATGTTGCTAGATATTGAAATGCCACGTATGGATGGTTTCGAAGTAACGAACTTGGTTCGTCACCACGAAATTCACCAGAACTTGCCGATTATTATGATTACATCGCGTACGGGTGAAAAACACCGTGAACGTGCTTTCAGCTTGGGCGTGACACACTACATGGGCAAACCATTCCAAGAGGCAGAATTACTTGCCAACATTCAGCAACTATTGGCTGAAAAGCAGGGGTAAATAAATGAACGCAAATGTTTCAAAGAGCATGAATGAGCAAATCAGTCAGCAAGAATTGCAATACCTGATTACGGTATCAACAGGTTTTATTGATGCTTATATTATTGAGTGTCATGGTAAAAACCCCATGCTCTTGCCGCAAAATATTGTTCTGTCTGCGCTCGACAGCGATACGCAAGTGAAAACGGTGGAATGGCACGATCTTCATCTGCCTGTTTATGCCATCAACCGTCCAGACCAAATGGAAGGGGTGGCGCTGGTGATTGAAGGGGATGATGCTTCTCAGCGCTTTGCTTTGATGTGTAATGAAATGCCGAAGTCAATTCGTTTGCGTATTTCTGAAATTGTTGATGATGAAAGCCCTGTGAATGATCCCACCATTTTCCAGCTAGTCCGTATGGGGGATGAGACTTACCACGTACCGAATTTAAATAAAATTCAAGCGAGTTTAGGTCTTTAAGCTTAAGTTTGAATGTAATAAAAAAGGAACTCAACTGAGTTCCTTTTTTATTTGGGTTTGAATGCTTATGCCAAAAGGCCTTCTAAAATTTGTTCGTAAATTTCAGCAAGCGGTTCAAGATCAGCCACATTCACATGCTCATCAATTTGATGGATGCTGGCATTGAGAACACCAAGTTCAAGTACTTGAGCACCTGTAGGAGCAATAAAGCGACCATCTGATGTTCCGCCTGAGGTTGAAAGCTCAGTTTCTACACCAGTCACATTACGAATAGCATTTTTAGCCGCATTCACCAACTCACCCACTGGCGTCAGGAATGGTAAGCCTGAGTGTGTCCATTTAATGTCGTAGACTAAACCATGACGATCCAAAATTTCTAAAACACGTGCTTTTAATTCTTCAGCGGTTAATTCAGTTGAATAACGGAAATTGAAAGTCACAGTCATGGTACCTGGGACGACATTGGTTGCCCCTGTACCAGCTTGAATATTGGACACTTGGAACGATGTCGCAGGGAAGTATTCGTTGCCCTGATCCCAAACCGTATCACAGAGTTCAGAAACGGCTTTAGAGGCCATGTGAATCGGGTTAATGGCCAAATGTGGATAAGCCACGTGACCTTGTTTTCCTTTCACTGTCAGTACTGCATTGAGTGAACCACGACGACCATTTTTAACAATATCACCCAGTTGATGTGTACTTGAAGGTTCACCCACCAAACACCACTTCATTTTTTCATTACGGGCTTCGAGTGTCTCGATCACTTTGACTGTGCCATTAATCGATGGACCTTCTTCATCTGAGGTGATGAGGAACGCGATTGAGCCTTTATGATTTGGGTGTTTCGCAACAAAGCGCTCAGAAGCAACCACCATTGCAGCCAAGGCAGTTTTCATGTCTGCGCTGCCACGACCATAAAGCTTGCCATCACGAATTTCAGGGGCAAATGGGTCTGAGTTCCAAGCATCTAAATTACCTGTAGGAACGACATCGGTATGACCCGCAAAGCAGAATACAGGTGCTTCAGTACCTTTTCGTGCCCATAGATTATCAACATCATCAAAGCGCATAGACTCAATGTTGAAACCAATTTTTTTTAAGCGTTCAGCCATAATATTTTGACAGTTGTGGTCCACAGGTGTAACCGATGGCTGACGTAAAAGTTGGAGGCTTAAATCGAGAGTAGCAGAAGAGGTCATGCGCATTTCAAAGTCAATAAAACAGTCGGCACTATAATAGGCGATTAATCTCTGGAATGCGAAACTTAGCAATAAAAAAACCTTATCTATTGATAAGGTTTTTATGCAAATATTAACTACTTGCGGATTTCATCTTGGGTTTTTTCAGCGGTATGTGATACAGCATTACCTGCTGAAGAGACATCTTTACCCATACCTTTGACGGTATTACAGCCTGTTAAAACAAAAAGCATCACTAGTGAACTTAAAACAATTTTTTTCATCTCTATCTCCAAAATTTTTAGTGTATTCATCAAATGATTTTGTTCTGATGTTGTTTAAGATTAAAAAATAAACACTATAAAAAATAGCATGGTTTTACAGGAGATAAGTAAGCGTATGTTGTATTATGTATTTTTGTATAAAGGAACTTCTGCAAAATCAAGTTAAAATCAAATTTGGATTTCGATACATATAAAACTGATTGTTTTGATTTTGTAAGTACAGGCCATTTGTCCACCAATGTGCATTTTGGCTGCTGATTTCTGCATTTGGGCAAATCCACTCTTGACGTTGTAGGCGATAGTAATTCAAGTCGGCCTTTGGAATGATGTTACCCCAAGTGCCTAGTCGACGGTCTGGGTTGAGCCAATCGGGAAGGGAGTATTGATTTAAAGCATCAACTGCTGTGAAACCATTTCTTAGAGGGAGAAAAAGTTGCCCCTTTAAAACGGCAAAGCGCGTTTGAATGTCTGTGTCTAAAGCTTGCTGGAATTGAAACTGTTTATGGGTAAAGTGTTTTAGTTTTCGGTTTAAAGTATCAGTACGATTCAACCCATACCATGTGGTTAAGCTCAGATCTGTTTCACCTAAATAATATTTCAAAGCAACTTCCCAATGCTCGATTTGATTGGTTTCGGTATTTTTAATTAAAAAGTCCAACTCACCCGTAGTACGTGAACCATCAATGATTTGGATACTATGACCCAATAATTCATAAGCATGATAGTGATGATCCAGTAACCAAAACCACATGAACATTTCAAAGCGCAGACCCAGACGGGTACTTTTCAGTTGAGCCATAAAGTCTTCGAGTTCTTTAGGGTCTTGATCGAGCTGTTTAAGGCGAGGTAAATAGGTTTGAAAGTGCTGTTGCCAGATCTGTGAGGGATGAAAATGAAAAGCATGTTGTATATCGAGCTCTAACGGCAATGCAGACAAAATGTTTGGACTTGCTACAGCAAAAGCCAACTGGCGAACCAATGGATGTTTGAATTGGAGCCAAGGTTCGAACAACTGATGTTGTGAAATAAGGTGCATGCGAGTGCCTTAAAAAAGAAGCTAAATATGCAGAAGGACAACGATAAACTTAAAAAACACTTTATACTACCGCAATTCGGTGTTCAGGAAAGTGGTATGAAAACGTTGTTTTGGCGTTGTTTAGTGGTGATCTTTGTCATCCTAGGCTTCATCGGTGCACTGTTGCCGGGTATGCCAACCACTGTTTTTCTGATCTTGGCCGCTTGGGCTGCATCTAAAGGTTGGCCACAAATGGATGCTTGGTTACTCAACCATCCTAAATATGGTGCAACGTTAAGAGCATGGCGTGCCAATGGAACTGTACCACGTAAAGCGAAATGGTTTGCCAGTATCATGATGTTGATCAGTGGACTGATCATGCTACTGACCAATGCACCATTTTTAGTGAAATTATTTACCAATGCTACCATGCTACTTGTCGCAATATGGTTATGGTTACGTCCAGAACCAAATACTGTAATAGATAAAAAACAAATAGAGGACAATTGATGTCTTATGTAATTGCTGATGCAGACGTCTTGATTGATCTGGCTGAACAGACTTTAACGCTGCCTAAAAAGAATAAATTTTATCTGATCTCGTCGGGGAAAAATGGCATTGGCGAAACTGAAAATAGTGGTAAAACGCCACGGGGTTGGCATCTCGTTGCTGAGAAACATGGTGCCGAGCAACCGCAAAATGCCGTTTTTATTGCTCGAAAGCCTACAGGGGAAGTTTACGACACCGATTTAGCCAAGCAGTTTCCTGAGCGGGACTGGATTTTGTCTCGGATTTTATGGCTGAGTGGTTTAGAAGAGGGCTTCAATCGCGGGGAAGGCTGCGATACCTATCAACGTTATATCTATATTCATGGAACACCTGATAGCGAACCAATGGGGATGCCGATGTCGCATGGCTGTATTCGTATGCGTAATACGGATGTCATGGAGTTATTTGAACTAATTGATTGCAATGCGCTGGTTTATATTTCCGAACATAAACTTGAACTCTAAAAATAGCTGTTAAAAAATGTGCAAGCTTATTTTATTGAGTATTCAACGCTGTAATTTAAAATATGAATATTGAGTAGAAGAAGGGGATTAGTCATAGAAAATGTGTATTTTGAGGAAAAGAAATTTAGCGAATAATCATTTTAATTTTCGCAAATATGTTAAATAACATACAGAAAATACTTGTTTTTATACCATTTGACCTATTTTTTAATCACTCGATTGCAAAAAAGTGAAAACAAGCCGAAAAGCGTTTGACAGCCTGTAAAGATTCTCTATAATGCACCTCACAAACGATAAAGACGTTAAGGGCGCTTAGCTCAGTTGGTAGAGCGTCTGCCTTACAAGCAGAATGTCGGCGGTTCGATCCCGTCAGCGCCCACCAAGCCTTTACGTTAAAGATCTTACGTGCAGCGGTAGTTCAGTTGGTTAGAATACCGGCCTGTCACGCCGGGGGTCGCGGGTTCGAGCCCCGTCCGCTGCGCCACTTAAGATTTTTAATATTGTTTGTACCACATTAGTGACTTTGTGTAAGTGCAGCGGTAGTTCAGTTGGTTAGAATACCGGCCTGTCACGCCGGGGGTCGCGGGTTCGAGCCCCGTCCGCTGCGCCATTTATACAGAATCCTTAATGAGGGCGCTTAGCTCAGTTGGTAGAGCGTCTGCCTTACAAGCAGAATGTCGGCGGTTCGATCCCGTCAGCGCCCACCAGATTTTTTGCGATGCAGCGGTAGTTCAGTTGGTTAGAATACCGGCCTGTCACGCCGGGGGTCGCGGGTTCGAGCCCCGTCCGCTGCGCCATTCAAAGAATCGATTAAATTTAAGTTCCTGAGCTTGAGTTTAAAAACTAAGACTGACAATCTTAATCAGGGCGCTTAGCTCAGTTGGTAGAGCGTCTGCCTTACAAGCAGAATGTCGGCGGTTCGATCCCGTCAGCGCCCACCATATTTTACGACGCAGCGGTAGTTCAGTTGGTTAGAATACCGGCCTGTCACGCCGGGGGTCGCGGGTTCGAGCCCCGTCCGCTGCGCCATTTAAAATATAAATTTAAGTCCCTGAGCTTAAATTTGAACACTAAGACTGACAATCTTAAATCAGGGCGCTTAGCTCAGTTGGTAGAGCGTCTGCCTTACAAGCAGAATGTCGGCGGTTCGATCCCGTCAGCGCCCACCATATTCAAGCTGTAAAGCTTAATGACCCTAATTGCATTCGCAATTACCGTTGCAGCGGTAGTTCAGTTGGTTAGAATACCGGCCTGTCACGCCGGGGGTCGCGGGTTCGAGCCCCGTCCGCTGCGCCATTTTCTAGATCCCTTGTGCTAGTAAATGGAATCAAGCAAGATTTCTTTCTTGCATCATAAAAATAGCGACGCTATTTTTATTTCTCAAGGGCGCTTAGCTCAGTTGGTAGAGCGTCTGCCTTACAAGCAGAATGTCGGCGGTTCGATCCCGTCAGCGCCCACCATATTCCCTTATCGTAAAAACCTTGCTTATCTCAAGCTGTTTTCATACACTTCTGTGCAATAATAATTTTAAAATATGACAGATTTATGAGAAACCCATATCAACGCAAAGCTGCGTCTAAAAATCAAAATATTGCTTACGATCCTCTTGAAATCTATCGTCTTTTTATCGAAACTATCGTGCATCAAGGCCATGTTATTGCCTTATACCAAGATGGCTGGGCTTTATGTGCTACGCCAACCGGTCAACGTTCCTTTGCGATGTGGCAGAGTAAAGGTTTAGCACAGCTTTTAGTGAAAGATAATTGGGCAGGCTACGAAATCCAGAGTATTGGTCTTAGCGATTTAGTCGAAAAAGTGATTCCATTCTTACGTGCAGAAAAAACCACGGTCTCGATGAATTTAAGCCCAGAAGGGCAGAATGTCTTGGTTGCTCCAGAAAAATTATTATTAGATATCAAAAACTATTTATATCAATTTTCAATGCAGAAGCCTGAATTATTTAAACAATTACAATTACCATCGCCACGGACAATTCGCCTCCATTAATTCAAGATGATCCCATTTTAGTATTCATTGAGTAACCAACCACTCCAATATGCAAAATACTCACGTAACCATGCATTATAGCGAGTGGCAAAAGGTGTCTGAGCGCTGATCATGATGGGCGTTTGATAACCCTGACGTATGGCTATAGCGCGGCTACGTGGAATATGAAAATCGCTGGTCACAATAGCAATAGGTTGCTGGAGAGAAATATGCTGCTTGGCTAAAATCTTTTTACTATTGATCAGATTTAACTCAGTGCTGGTGCTTTGATCTTCGGTGTCAATACGCTTCACTGGGATATGGTGTACATCAATCAGATACTGCCGCATTGCTTCAGCTTCACTATTTTTTTGCTGAAATGATAGGCCGCCACTGACGACCATAATACTGTTGGGATGCAGCTTGGCATAGCTTGCCGCTTGATCTAAACGGCTGGCCAATGTTGGACTCGGTTTGCCATGCTTCAGACCACTGCCAAGAACTACAATAGCGGGTGCAGCGACAAGAGGGGTATTTTGTTGATTTGAAAACCCTAAAAAGACGAAGAAAATGACTAAGCTAAAAACCCAAACAAAGAAAATCGCCCAAGCCCAATGCCATATTGATTGTCTGATTGTATTGGTTTGAATATAGGCGATAAGTTTAGGATAAGCCAGTGCATAAATGATCAGACCTAGTCCAATCAACAAGGGCAAGAGGGTGCCAAAATTAAAGCGTAGTTGTAAAACAAAATACAAGCCGTCTGCGAATAGTAATGACCCAATAATAAAACTAATGACTCTTTTTGATTTTTGCATACAGGCTTGAGGGTTATCATTTGCATGGATTCTAGCAAATTTACGTATGAAAAAACCGAGCGCTGTGGCTCGGTTTTTTTACTTGGGCTTAGTGTTTAGTAAACATCACGACGGTAACGACCTTCTTGACGTAATTTATCTAATTTTTCTTCGCCTAAGATTTCAATTAGGGCAGCATCGACATCGCTCGCCATACCATTAATGCTACCGCAGACATAAATTACGGCACCATTTTCAACCCATGTTTTAAGCTCAGTGGCTTGTTCACGCAGTTTATGGTGTACATAGACTTTCTCTGCCTGATCTCGCGAGAACGCTAAATCTAAGCGTTGTAGCATGCCTGTGGTTTGCCACGCTTCAATCGTACTTTGATAGAAGAAATCATGTTCACGTTGACGCTCACCAAAGATCAACCAGTTTTGCGTATAGTCTAGGCGGGTACGTGCATGGAGTAGACTCATTAAACCAGCGATACCTGTACCGTTCCCAATACAAATGATAGGACGGTTGTCATTGATCAAATGGAATGATTCATTAGTACGAATACGTAGTGCGATAGGTTGCTGAAGCTCGGCATGTTGGGTTAACCAACCAGAACCTAAGCCCAGTTCACCTGCTGAATCTTGCTGTTGGCGCACGACTAAACGTAACACTTGTTGAGTCGGTACACTTGCAATTGAGTATTCACGTGTAGGTAAAGGGCTCAACTGTTCCAGTAAATGTTCCAAATTGGCAAAAGGCTCAATCTCTGTGTTGAGGTTTTTATCCCAAAGCGCTTGCTCAATGGAAATGGCTAAAGACTCAACGATGCTCTGTGCTGCAATGTGATGCTTTTGCATAAAGGCTTGGATACGTGCTGTGCTGTTACCTGGTTGAACTTCAGCAATATCACCCGCTTGCCATGTTGCATCGAAGTTGGTTTTTAGCTCAATATTATAAGCATGTGCTCCAACACTATTTGGATTGAGTACTTCACGTTGTGCCAAATTCCATTGATCAAAGGTTTTGTCAATGTTCATGGCTTGAAGCTCAAGTTTGGTTGCAGAGGCAAGAGCACTGTTCCAACGTTGAATATCATTGTTATCTGCGTTGTTGACTTCAATGGTTGCAAACAAAGCATGTGCGCCATTGGCTTTTAACCAACTATTAATGCGATGTCCAAAACTACAATAGGAATCAGGATATTCTTGAGAGCCTAAAGCCAAAACGGCATAGTGAAGGTGTGACAAATCCAAAGTTGTATTTAAAAATTTCTTTTCAAAACTACTGGCTAAGTCAGGTGCTTCACCCGTGCCATAAGTACTTGCAACAAAAAGCACTTGCTCAGCAGCTTTTAAGTCATCCTGTGTTAAGTGTTGCACAGCTTTAACGCTTACAGGTTGTCTTGCTTCTTGTAAGCTGGTTGCAGTACGCCAAGCAATTTGTTCAGAAACACCCGTTTGAGTTGCATAGGCAATGAGCCATGGTTTCGCATGTGGATCAACTGGAACATTCAACGCTCCACCACGGGCTTGCTGGGTGAGTTTCTTTTGCTTACGGCGTTTGAGATACAGCATCCAACCCGTTACAAAGAACAGTGGCATCATCAGTGATGCAAACATGGCAAAGAATTGATAAATTGGGCCAAAGAAGCTACCACGGTGCACAGGAAGCATACTGCTCATGATTTTTTCATTCAGCTTCTTCTGCTCATACAACTCCATTTTTTCAATTTTTGCAGTTTGATAGTTGAAGACCGCTGAGTTTCGCGCCCGCTCATGTTGTGGAATTGCATCTACAAATGAAAGCTCAAGTGTACCATCAGGCTTTTTCGGAATATTTAGGGTCAGGGTTGAATAGTCTCGACCAACTTGTGCATTAAATCCTGTCCACGTTTGGGTTAAAGCAATTTGTACTTGTTCTGGAGATAAGCCTTTACGCTCACCATGTTGTTCGCTTTGACCTCCTTCACCACGGGCTGTGTGCTCACCTTGTGGGCCGCTACCACGACCTTGCTCATGTGATTCTCCACCACGAGCACCAGCCTGTTCGCCACGTGGGCCTTGAGCTGCACCAGTATTTGGACGGGGTCCTTCTTGCATTTGTGCTTGTGGGCGCTCAACACCAAGGACTTTAAACATGCCGTCGCGCCACCAATCATAAGACCAGTACAGTCCTGTACAGGCCAAAATCAGATAAAAGATCACCACCCAAGTACCAACAACAGCATGCAAATCCCAAATGAAGTTACGTCCTTTCAATTTAGGTTTAATAAAGAACCATTGCTTGATGGAATGACGTTTGGGCCAACGTAAGTACAGGCCACTCAATACAAAGAAAATAAGCATGAGGGTACAAGCGCCAGTAATTTGTTTACCGACAGGGCCGACAGTTAAATTACGGTGTAACTGTTGAATAAAGTTAAAAAACTCACGGCCTTTAACTTCGGGTAAAACTTCAGCAGTATACGGGTTCACCATCATGTTATAACCACGACGTGCGCCTTCTTTCTCGATATTGACCGTACTTGAAGCGGTTGGCTCTTGAGCAATCGTAATACTATTGATTTTGATGGCAGGATCTTGTTTTTGGAAATGTAGATACAGCTCAGCAGGGGTTAATTTATGGTTTTGTGTTGCTTGAACGGTATAGCTGTCTGGGTTCATCCATTTTAAGATTTGTTGTTCATAAGAATAGATAGCACCTGTGACGCCCATAAGCGACAGGATAAGACCCGCAGTGATTCCCAAAAACCAATGCACTTGGAAAAATGTTTTTTTAAACATGGCGATACTTAATGGTGAGCGATTTGTTGTGCGGAAATTATACCTGAAGATTGAGAAGATAATATGGATTTAGAAATTAATATTTATTCTCATTATCATTTGTATTCGAGAGTTTGGGATATAAAAAAACCTCCAAAAGTTGGAGGTTTTTTACAGAAGAGAAAGCAGGACTTAAAGTGGCTGCGCTTCACCAACTGTTTCTTTTAAATGTTTACGAATCGTATTAAACGAGAAGTTTTTGCTATCCATGCGTTTTGGCAGAATGTATGCACCTTCTTGGCCTTTCACTTTGAATTTAATCAACAAAAACTCAGGTGTGTTGTACCATTCGTAGATATCTTTCCAACCGATTGCACCGACACCTTCTTGCATGCCCATTTGTTGGCGCATAATTAGACCGTGAGGTTGTACACCTAAACGAATACCTTTAATTTCCTGAACTGGAAACTCATTCATTTTTCGCTTCACATACCATTCTAAACCGAATTTACGGACTAAAAGGTAAACCACGACGCAGGCGATTGCGACCCAACAAAAGATGGTTGAATAATTCTTGAGTAAAATTAGGCCAAGAATCGAAAGGGCTGTAACGACAGCCATGATGATCCAAGCTTTCATGCTAATTTTGTTTGTGCTACGCCAAATTTTTAATTGAGCATCGCGTTGTTCAGCTTCAGTGATTTCATAGGTCACAGGCTGTAAAGTATAAGCGTATAAATTTTTCGCGGTCATAGTGAAAGTAACAGATTTAAAACTGCAAAAAGTTTAGCATTATTTAGAGCATTTCAGTGAGTATATTGTTCCAAAATCGCCCAAATTATAATGAAGCCAATTCTGTGGCCTCATGATCCCGTTCGTGGCTTAAACTTTGCTTCAAACGACTGAACTGATTCAAGATGCTAAACATCAAGGAAAGCTGTTGTAAAATAATCAATGCCTTCTGATCTTCCTCATTATTTTGGCTTAAACGCTGACGTATGGTCTGTAGCATATTTTGCGCAGTTAAATCAGGCATTTCATCCCGCAGGAGCGCACCTTGGATATTGTCAAAAGCGCGATCCATCAATTCTAAAATTTCTGGGTCGTTAATTTTTTCACGATGAGCTCCCAACGCTGCAATATAGCTAATAAAGGTATGATTGAGGCACAAGAACTCAAACGCCAAGCTCTTTTGCATTGGGTCAAAATCGGGCTCGGTGGCTAAAGTGGAAATGAGTGAAGCAACTTCGGCATCGGTATTGTGTGCCGCACGACGGACCACGCGATAATTCAGGCCATTGTTGCGTCCAGACTTATACTGTTCAATTACCTCTGCCAAATAATCACATTGAGCGGAAAGCGAACGATAAATTGTGCGGGGTAGGCGACGAAACTTCCAGTCAGGGAAAATGAAACTCACGCCTAACCATGCCAGACCACAGCCAATTAAGGTATCCATCATGCGCGGAAGGGCAGCTTCGTATCCCATACCATCTAAGTTGAAATTAATCAGCGCCAAAATAGTGATGAAAGCGGTGGCTTGTGCATATTGTTTACTGCGCAGCTCAAAGAAAAGTACCCCGCTGATGACCAAGACGAGAAGTTGTCCTTCAATCGAAGGTACAAAGTACAATACGGCATACCCTAAAATGATTCCGACCAACGTTCCTACGATACGTAAACGTAAACGACGTTTGGTTGCGTTGAAATTGGGCTGACTGACAAATAGTGCTGTAAGTAGAATCCAGTACCCATATTCAATGTTAGTGACTTGAACAAAGATATATCCAACCAATAGCACGATAGACAGACGAATCGCGTGTCGAAATAACACCGACTCTGGGGTGAGATGTTGTTTAATCCGAACCTTAATATCATCCCAGCCTTTCAGATCATCATCTTTGAGCTGACTTTCGATATGCTTAGTTTTATCGAGTTTAATATTGCGTTCAGTTTCTAAGTTGCGTAGCTGTGCATCAATAGACTTTAAGTTTTGATACAGTGAAAACAGAGCATTGACCCAAATTTGGTCATATTGTTGTTCGTCTCTGAGCTTTTCTAGTGATAAACGGAGATTTTCAAAAGCATGTTTAAAGCGCTTATTATGGGTATAGGTTTGACGGTTTAAAATGCTGCTGCTTAAGTCCTTACAGGCTTTGGCTTGAATGGATAAAATTCGTTGAAAGCGGAATAAAATATCGCTGTGTTGAAAAATTTTCGCCAGTTTTTGATAGTCAATATGTGCTGAATCTGCACGTTCATGAATATCTTGTGCCACAAAATAATATTGCAGACTGCGACGTGTATCCCGTTGTCCACGGTCACCTTTTAAACGGGTGAGTAAGGCGGTTTTCATGTCGTTGAAAATTGCAATTAATTTTCCATTTTCCAACGACAGTTCAATCATACTCTGTTGATAGCTGTTAGCTGTCATATCGACATCAAACAGGTTGGATTTGGCAAACAGAAAATCGGCGAGTGAGGAATAACACTTCGATAGATTGTCTTGTACCTGACGAACGGGAAAGAGCAGAAAACTGATAGTTGAAATAACGCTATACCAAACCGCCCCAATCACTAGCAGAGACGGTTGTGTATACCAGTTGTCAAAAAGTCCGACACCGAGCATGGAGTAAACGGAAACCACTAAGCAACCATAGGAAATGGTGGCATAACGACGTCCCAGTGAGCCCAGTAAAATCAGACCAATACACGAAACTATTAGACCCAGTGCGAATAAAATTGGGTGCGGAAATAAAAAGTAAATCGACGTTGCGGTAATGAAAAAGCCAATATAGGTAAAAATTAAATTCATGATTCGCACGGAAAAGCGGTCATCAATATCACTTAAACCCGCAGCAACAGCGCCGAGTGTCAGCGGAATAGTTGCCAGCTGGAAACCCATAAAATATGGAACAAAAGCAGTCCCTGCAAAAGTAATGACCATGCGGAGGTTATACATGAAGGTTGTATTATAAGTAGCCTGTTTTAGACTCGTCAGCCATGCTTTCAAAGGGCACCTTTGTTTGTCACTTGGGGTTGGACCATTTTCAAATATGAGAATATGTGAAATTTCACCTGCTCTGCTATAAATCATACTATGGAGCGTGTAAACTTGTCTGCAAACTCTCCTTCCAAAACATAAATTAATCCTATGCCGACTACACAGGAAAAAGCGGTCTATTCCAACGCTTGGATTCTCTTACTTGCCTCACTGACTGCGCTTGGTCCACTGTCTATTGATATGTATTTACCCGCTTTGCCACAAATGGCGAATGACTTTGGGGTAAGCACACAAATGGTGGCCAACAGCTTACCTGCGTACTTCTTGGGCTTGGCGATTGGACAACTGATTTATGGACCTGTAAGTGACCGAATTGGGCGGAAAAAACCGCTGTATTTTGGCCTAAGTCTCTACATTATTGCTAGTTTACTGTGTGTGTTTGCAAACAGTGAGTGGAGCCTCATTGCCGCCCGGGTTTTGCAAGCCTTAGGCGGTTGTGTGGGTGTGGTGATTGCTCGAGCTGCGATTCGTGATCGTTTAGATATGCAAGCCTCAGCCCAAGCATTTGCCAGTATGATGATCGTGACCACCATCGCGCCGATTATTGCACCGAGTTTAGGCGCGCTGGTACTGAGTTTCAGTAGTTGGCATAGTATTTTCGCCTTTTTGATGGTCGTTGGTTTGGGAAGCCTGTGCTGCGTACACTTTTTCTTTGAAGAAACTTTAGATCCGAAGCGTCGTTTAAAGCTTAACTTTAATCAAGTTTTAAACCTTTACGGAGCGATTCTGCAAGATTCGAGCTTTAGACGCCCGATGTTTGTTGGATGTTTTGCCGGGGCTGTACTCTTTTGCTATATCAGTGCTTCTGCTGCCATTCTGATGGATGGTTACGGCTTAAGTCAGCAAGTTTTTGCCTATGCCTTTGGTGCCAATGCAGTTGGGATTATGCTGTTCTCGACCTTAAATAAACGTCTGGCACAAAAGTTAAGTGTTTTTCAGCGCTTAAAATTAGGCAGTTTTTTGCAGTTAGCTGGTGTGGGGCTGCTGTTGGTAGCGGGCAGCATGACGCATGCTCCTTTATATATCGTTTGCGCAGGGATGTTTCTTGCTGTCGCAGCAATTGGTTTTACAGGACCAAATGCTATGGCGATTGCAATGTCTGAGCAGGGTGCACGGGCAGGAACGGCCAGTGCGATTATGGGTAGTATGCAATTTGGTTGTGGTCTACTTTGTGGCGTGATTCTTAATTTTCTACTTTGGTCGGCACTTTTGAATATGGCCATCGTTATGGCTATTTTTGTGGCTTTGGCTTTGTATTATGTGTTTAAGCTTGAGCACGAAAAAGCCTAAAAATTGAAGTCGTGACTATATAAAAAAAGAGACTTATTTTAGTCTCTTTTTGTATTTAAATGAATGCTTTAAATCTTAGTCATTATTTAATAATACTGCAAAATCTTCAACTGGTGCGTGTGGTGTTATAAAGCGATTGACGATCCGCTCAGGATCCGCATAACCTAGTGCTATACTGCAGACCAATTCTTCAAATTGTGCAGCACCAAGTGTATTCAGCACGAGAGCATGAAAATGCATTCTATTCAGCTTGTAAGCAAGTGCCGGAGTCTTGTGCTTTGGCTGCAAAGCATGACATTTTGCATCATCATTACAAATTCATTTCGCGCCGATGCTCATAGCTTGATTAACTATTAAGAATAGTCCAACAGGTGTATCAAAAAATTAGTCATTACATGATTGCTCCTGTGCGATTTTCGCTTTTTCACCTTTTTGAATATTAAGCAAGCCATATAAGCCCCAACCATTTTCGCTGCGGTGCTCAATAAAAGGCGAAATCCATTTTTCTGGATAATATGCAAAAGTTTCTTATTATTAGATGTTTTTTCAGGATGTTCAGACGGTCTAAATTGAGTTTGACGAGTTTGCTCAAACATTTTGTTAGGAGTTTTCCTATGAGCACATCTATTTGCCATAACCGTGTATTCGTGCTTGCGGATATTTTATTTATCATGCTCAATAATCGTCTGAATAGTTAGGCTTTTCTGGTGCAAAGCTGTGATTTTGACCCATCATTGCGCATAGATGGCTATCTATTAGACTAAGACTTTAGTTATAAGAAAAAAGTATAGATATCAAATAAAACTCAGTCTATATTTAAGAAAATATGAAGAATTGTTACTTAATTATTGCAAAAGTCTGTCTAAATTGTAATTTGATGCTTCAAAGCCAATCGCGAACAACATCAATTATCGTTCAAAATTACGTGCATTAGACTTTAGTGGCAAGAGTAATAAAAGGTCATATCTTAAAACATCGAAATGTGCGATTTTTCATCTTTATAAGATTACTTTGCATATGAAAAGACCAAAACGGAATGGTCTTTTGTGCAAAAAATTTTACTGAAATGGAATTTTTGATTCACCATTAACAATGTAATATAGGAAGTCTGTGTATGCGTTTAGCCCTCAATAAAAAGCCATTTATCGCTCAAAGCCTAGCACTTAGTGTGGCTGCTCTGATGATGACAACAACTCATGCTGCAACCAAAGAACAACAAGAACTCGCTCAGTTACGTGCCGAAGTTGCAGAGCTAAAAGCATTGATGCAACAGCAGCAACAAGTTCAACAACAACAAGCCGTTCAGATTCAACAAGTCAAAGCACAGCCAGCTCCTGTAAAAGCTGAATCTCCACTGTCTTCGTTCAAATCTAAGTCTGGCGCAGACATTAATCTGTATGGTTTTGTTCGTGGCGATGCAAACTACATTATTGAAGGTGCGAATAATGACTTCAATGGTGTTGCTAAAGTAGGTGGAACTGGTACAAATGATCCTGCATCTGTCAAGGATAAATTGCTCGCGACAGCAAAAACTACACGTTTAGGTTTAGATTTCAATACCAATGTGGCTGGTGATAACAAACTGGGTGGTAAAGTAGAAGTTGATTTTGCGGGCTCGACTACAGATAGCAATGGTGCTTTACGTATTCGTCATGCGTATTTAACTTATAACAACTGGTTATTTGGTCAAACCACATCCAACTTCCTTTCTAACCATGCGCCAGAAATGATTGACTTCGGCACCAACGTGGGGGGGGGTACAAACCGTCTTCCACAAGTCCGTTATGGCTTTAATTTGGCGCCTGCAACGAAACTATTTATTTCTGCTGAAGAAGGTGATAGTAGCGGCACAAACATTAAATACAGCGTACCGAACCTAACAGCGAAATTGACGCAAGGTTTTGCTGATGGCAAAGGCTCTGTATCTGCTCGTGCTTTAGTTGAAAATTATAAATCGGCTGATGACTCTGATACAGCTTGGGGCTTAGCTGCTGGTGTAAACTATCAAGTAATGGACCCACTAAAAATAAGTGCTGATGTGTCTTATGTGGATGGTAACAGTAACTACTTGTATGGCAGCAACTCTGCATATGTGGTTAATACTTCAAATGGCAAGATCGCACAAAATGAAGCGTTTGGTGTACAAGTCGGTGGTACGTATAAATTCAACGAAAAATTACGTTCGACTTTAGCGTATGGTGCTCTATTTGCAGATGACAGCACAGATTATGCAACTTCAAACCCAACAGCAAACGAAGAAGTTTACCAAGCATGGATTAACTTCATCTATTCACCAGTTAAACCTTTGGATTTAGGTGTTGAATATATCAATGGTAAACGTGATACCTTTGCTGGCGATAGCTACAAAGACAACCGTGTTGGCTTGATGGCGAAATACAGCTTCTAATCATGTGATGAAATAGTTGTAGTTTAAAAAACAGGAGCTTTAGGCTCCTGTTTTGTTTGAGTCGGGAAATTTATACAGACTAAATACATTTTGAATATAGACTTAAGTATTAAGTCAGAAAAGAATAAGTGAAATAGTTGGAAATTATTGTAAAAAAATAAAGATTATCTATAAAAAATCTGCATAATGTCGGTCTTTCGCCCATATTGTACTTTTATTGGTTGTTTTTGAGCCAATATGGGGCGGTTTTGTGATTTTTTTCAAAAAACCGTATCTGTGTCCAAACATTATTGGGCATTACGTTATTTCAGTTTACTCATCGTGTAGAACTGAACATGTTATGCATCAGATCGCTTAGTTTGTTACCAATTTACCCGTTGCCTGAATTTCCATACGCAAGACTGAGTTTGTCTCAGATTTACGAAATATCTCTTGAAGTATCAATGGATTCGGTGGCTTATTAGCCAGATAACAAAATCTAAGCATCCGCTTTATGGACAATTGTCATGGAATTTACTTTTAACGCTTTTTATACCTTGATTGCTGCTGTCATTGTTTTGTTACTTGGCCGCTTCTTGGTAAATAAAATTGGTTTCTTGAAACGCTACAACATTCCTGAGCCTGTCGCAGGTGGTTTAGTTGCAGCGATTATCTCCTTGGTTGTGCATAGTCTTTGGGGCTATAGCATCACGACCAGTAGCGAATTGCAAACAAGTTTTATGCTGATCTTCTTCGCCTCAATTGGCTTAAGTGCAAACTTTGCCAAATTGCGTGAAGGCGGAATCGGTCTGATTATTTTCTTGATGGCTGTCGCTTCATTTATTGTGGTGCAAAACTTTGTCGGCATTAGCCTTGCAACTTTATTGGGTATTGACCCACTTATTGGTTTGATTGCAGGTTCAATTACCTTAACTGGTGGTCATGGTACTGCGGGTGCTTGGGGTGAAATTTTAGAAGTTAAACATGGTATCCAAGGTGCATTAGCTTTGGGTATGGCGAGTGCGACATTTGGTTTGATTATTGGTGGTTTGATTGGTGGTCCTTTAGCGAAGTTACTTATTAACCGTTATCAATTGGCGACACCACGCACCAATGAACAAATTGAAAAGAGTGATAACACACCACTGACTGATATTAATTCAACAGAATATGTACCGTTTGAATATCCACATCGTGTGCGTTTAATCACTGCGGATAATGCGATTACCACATTAGGTTTGTTTGCAGGCTGTTTGGCTTTTGCTGACTTTATGACCGGCCATATGAAAGGTACAATGCTTGAGTTACCGACTTTTGTTTGGGCGCTTGCAGGTGGTGTGATTTTACGTAATGTGTTGGAAGGTATTTTTAAAGTTCAAATCTTTGACCGTGCGATTGATGTATTTGGTAATGCATCATTGTCGTTGTACCTTGCGATGGCTTTGCTTTCATTGAAATTATGG
Source organism: Acinetobacter sp. TYF_19 (assembly GCF_043105125.1). Classification (NCBI taxonomy): domain Bacteria; kingdom Pseudomonadati; phylum Pseudomonadota; class Gammaproteobacteria; order Moraxellales; family Moraxellaceae; genus Acinetobacter; species Acinetobacter sp. TYF_19. The sequence continues at coordinate 108,235 of NZ_JBICLH010000061.1, read as the reverse complement.
CAATTGGCTGACCTTGCTGGTCCGCTTGTGGTGATTTTAGGTGCGCAAACGATTACGATGGGCTTATATGCTGCATTTGTGACATTCCGTGTGATGGGTAAAAACTACGATGCTGCGGTGCTATCTGCGGGTCACTGTGGATTTGGTATGGGTGCAACCCCGACTGCGGTTGCAAACATGCAGGCGATTACAAACATGTATGGTCCTTCACACAAGGCATTCTTGATTGTGCCTTTATGTGGCGCATTCTTTGTAGACTTGATTAACGTTGCTGTCATTCAGTCTATTTTGCAATATTTTAACTAATTGGAAATGCAATTTGCCCTAGGAAACTAGGGCTTTTTTGCTTTCAGGTCTCTCACAATAATTAGGATATCGAGATGAATGATCAATTAAATGAAACATTACTCGGGTGGGTGAATACACTGAATGGACCTCTGTGGGACTTTTTGGTGATTTTCCTTGTTGCGGTCGGTTTGTTTTACACCCTAATTACGGGTGCAGTACAGGTTCGCTTATTTTTGCACAGCATCAAGGTCATGAAATCAAGCCGTAAGGAATGTGATGATGATCATGGCATTACACCTTTTCAGGCTTTTGTCACTGGGCTTGCAAGCCGTGTAGGTGTAGGTAATGTTGCGGGTGTTGCGATCGCAATTGCGATTGGTGGACCGGGTGCAGTATTTTGGATGTGGGTCACTGCATTTTTGGGTATGAGTTCGGCTTTTGTTGAGTCATCTCTCGCGCAGTTATTTAAGGTGCGTGACCACGAAAATAAACAGTTCCGTGGTGGACCTGCCTACTATATTACCCAAGGCCTGAAACAAAAATGGTTGGGTGTAGTCTTTGCTGTTGCGCTTATTTCAACCTATGGTTTTGTGTTTAACGCAGTACAAGCCAATGCAATTACAGGTGCAACAGCACATGCATGGGGATGGGATAAAGCCAATCTAGCATTTGAACTCGGTGGCATTCATATTGTGGTGTCTTGGGTTGGACTAGGTCTAGTCTTGCTGACCGCGATGATTATCTTTGGTGGGATCAAACGTATTGCCAAAGTGGCAGAAAGTTTTGTGCCATTGATGGCCTTGTTGTATTTGGCTGTTGCTTTATATATCGCCGTAATTAATTACGCTATTTTACCTGATATCTTCCAGCTCATTTTCTCTAAAGCTTTTGAGTTTGAAGCTGCTGCTGGTGGTTTCTTCGGTGCGATGGTTTCTATGGCAATGATGATGGGGATTAAACGTGGTTTATTCTCTAATGAAGCAGGTATGGGTTCAGCACCGAATGCGGCAGCTGCATCAGATGTAAAGCACCCTGTAAACCAAGGTTTGGTACAAATGCTCGGTGTATTTGTGGATACCTTCGTGGTGTGTTCATGTACAGCGATTATTATTTTGGCATCAGGACTTTATCATGATGCGGGCTTTGAAGGCGTAGCGCTCACCCAAATGGCTTTAGAGAGCCAAATTGGTTCTTGGGGTGATGACTTCCTTGCAACGATTTTGTTCATGTTTGCCTTTTCATCAGTCATTGGTAACTATGCCTATGCAGAAGGAAATGTGCAATTTATCAATAACAATGCCAAGGTGATGTTCGTCTTCCGTATCTTTGTTTTGATTATGGTGTATCTCGGTTCAGTGATGAGCGTGCCTCTCATTTGGAACACTGCGGATTTGTTCATGGGTATCATGGCCACCATTAACTTGTTTGCTATTTTGCTGTTAACACCATTCTTATTGATGCTGTTAAAAGACTATTTGGCACAGCTGAAACAAGGTGTGAAAGAGCCAGTGTTTAAATTGGATAACCATCCTAAATTTAAAGACAAAGTGAAATCAGACATTTGGTAATCTTTTAGCACATTAAAAAAGCCTCTACATTGATAGGGGCTTTTTTATGGCTATTTAACCGCTAAAGTAAAACAACAGCTGATAGAGTGCAAAACTTAAAATCAGGCTTAGCCAAATCGGGAGTTTGGTTTGAAGCAGTAAAATAACAGCGATTACAAAAACTAAGTCAGTCCAATGCTTGAAATAACTTTGTCCCATTTGTATCACTAAACACAGCAGTAAACTGACCACTGCGGCATTAATCCCAATCACGGCTTTTCGTATTGCAGCTTGCTGCATAAGCCAAGACCAATAGGGCAAGGCTGCAAAGATTAAAAAGAATGAGGGCAGAAAGATTGCTAAAGTGGCTAGAACCACATTCAGCCAAACAAAGGGCGTTAAAGGTAATAAAGCACCTAAGTAACTGGCGAAACTAAATAAGGGGCCGGGCATGAGTTGAGCCAGCGCATAACCTAAGTCAAATTGTTCGGCAGATAAAATATGGCTGACGACGAAGTCCTGATGTAAAAGTGGCAAAATAATATGCCCACCACCAAAAACCAAAGATGCTGCTTGGTAAAAACTGAACAGGCTCTGTGAGAAGAGTGAAGAAGATGAATGCAACACCATAAAAACTACAAAAGGCAAAACAAAGGCAATTAGCCAAAGATAAGTCTGCTTTGCTTGGACTTTTGATTTTAAGCTGCTGTCTTGGAGCTTTGATGTCGAATCTGATGCGAAATAAATACCGACGAGAGCAGCAACAAAGATGACGATAACTTGGCTGAATGACCATGGCACAAAGTAAAGAAACAAGGTGCTAAGTAGCATCAGCACATATTGCCAGATAGTTTTGCAGAAACTTGTCAACATTTGCCAAAAGGCCCAGACCACCACAGCAAAAACGATCAACTGAATGCTATGTAGTGTCATCGCACTGAGTTGATTGAAATACTGCTGACCCAGTACCGCGAAACATGCCATGAGGAGCATAGACGGCAAAGTAAAACCGAGCCAAGCCGCGCACGCACCGCGGTAGCCTTGGAGTTGATAACCAATGGCAATACCCACTTGGCTGCTGGTCGGTCCTGGGAGCAATTGTGCGAGAGCAACCAACTGGGCATATTCAGCATCACTCAACCACCGAAGTTGTTGTACAAAATGTCGGTGAAAAAACACCAAATGAGCAGCAGGGCCACCAAAAGACAAGCAGCCCAATTTTAAAAAATGCAGAAAGATGCGAATGAGCTGCTGAGTGTGCATGTTGAATTATGCTGAAAAATTGAAACAGATTATAATAGAGAAATATGACGCTTTTACGAAAAACAACAGTACTTGGACTGCTGATTTTCATACACTATGCTGCTGGAAAACTTCGCTCTATCTCAACCTCGGTGAATCATGTTAAACATTAAACTTAGCCTTATGTCGTTTACATTGCTCGCTTTAGCAGGCTGTCAAAGCATGCCCAAAGTGGTTCAAGAAACGCCAAATCAGGCTTTTTCAGCCGAAACTGAGTCAGGGGAACCCCAAGAGCGACTCAACCAGATCAGTTTTAAACAGCTCAAAAAAGAACAGAACCGTCCAATTATTGCCTTGGTGTTGGGGAGTGGTGGTGCACGTGGTTATGCACATATTGGCGCAATTCAAGTTTTAGAGCAGTCGGGGATTCGTCCCGACTTTATCGTGGGAACCAGTGCCGGCAGTATCGTCGGATCGCTGTATGCAAGCGGTAAAAATGCCAATCAAATTCGTGATATTGCGCTGAATATGAAAGCCAGTGATGTGCGCGATATTCGTTTGGACATGAAAGGTTTCTTTGATGGTCAAAAAGTTGAAGACTATGTCAATGAACAAGTGAGCGATGTTCCACTTCAAAGCTTACCTATCCCGATGTATGTGGTGGCGACGCAATTAAAAGAAGGTAAAAAAGTTGTCTTTAACTATGGCAATACTGGGCAAGCGGTTCGGGCATCGGTATCGATCCCGAGTATGTTCATTCCAACCAAGATTGGTACTGATGAATATGTAGATGGTGGTTTAGTCAGCCCAGTACCTGTTGATGTGGCACGTAAGTTAGGGGCAGATATTATTATCGCGGTCGATATTCTGGCGCAGCCGATGTATACCGAAACCTCAAATGTCTGGGGACTGTTCAACCAAAATATCAATATCATGCAAAAGAACCTTGCACAAATTGAGCTGAAAAATGCTGATATTGTGATTCAGCCAGACTTGCGTGAGAAAGTACATATTTTTGATGTCAGCGGACGTGAGTTGACCATGCAAGCTGGGGTCGATGCAACCGTTGCACAGTTAGGACAGATTCAAAAAGTTTTTGCGCAGAAAAATTATAAGCAAAAATTGAATATTCAAAGTATTCAAGTAAGAACGCATTGATCACGCATGATTTCAAAATAAAAGCCTGAATGGACTGGACTAGTATGTGTTTCTATAACTCGAATTATAATTAATCAGGCTCAAAGCCATTTATATGCTGTGAAAATATCACAGCGACAATGTTTTGAATAAATTAAAATTTAAAGAAGGCCTATAGATTCAAAAGCTTAGTCTTCTTTATATATATTTTTTTGAATGATACTTAAATCACTATAAATAATAATGATGGTTTTGTTACCAAATTTAGCGTTCAAAACCGATATAATAAATGTCACATATCCTATTATCTTACCAATTAGAGAACGCGATGTCCCCATTAGATCAAATTGCTGCGGCTGCGGATGACCAGTCTGAACTCACTATGTCGGTCTTAATGACACCTGATATGGCGAATTTTTCAGGAAATGTGCATGGTGGCACCATTTTGAAACTGTTAGACCAAGTGGCATATGCGTGTGCAAGTCGTTTTTCAGGAAGTTATGTGGTGACCTTATCGGTTGATAAAGTTAATTTTAAAGAGCCGATTCATGTGGGCGAGTTAGTGACTTTCTTGGCAAGCGTGAACCATGTCGGTCGTACTTCGATGGAAATTGGTATTCGTGTTGAAGCACAAAATATTCAAAAACGTACAGTACGCCATACCAATAGTTGTTACTTTACCATGGTCGCGGTAGATGAAAATGGTAAGCCAAAACAAATTCCTGCATTGAATTTGGACAATGACTGGAAGCGTTGCCGTTTTGAAGCAGCAGAACAACGTAAGGTCGCGCGCTTACAAGAGAACCATCATCCTTCGTGCAGTATTTATAAAAAAGCATCGCATAGTTAAGTTTTAAAAAAAGATCTCCTACATAGGGGATCTTTTTTTGTCTGACGTTGATGTTTTGAATAGAAGCTCATATGGGAAAACTATGCAAATTTGGCTTTCTGCACCTGTTGATCTCGAACTGCTATAGTCAATGCACATAAATAAAAAGAAACCAAGACAGGATATATCTTGGTTTCAAGTGACGCTAAAAAGTTGTTGCGATCCAGCAGGAGAGTAAAGCCACTGGATCTCTCAACATTTCAATTATTTAGCAGCTTTTTCTTGATTCGGTTGTTCTGCTGATGCTTCCGAAGCAGGTGCATTTGCACTTAAGTCTGTAGTTTCAGCTGTTTCTTGGGTTGATACTACAACTTTGTCTTCTTGAGCTGGCGCTTGTTGAGGTGCAGCAAAAGTTGCAAAGCTCGCAGCTGTTAAAGATGTTGCAATAATTAAGTGAGAAAGTTTCATGGTTTTGGCATCCTTATATTTTATAGATAAAAATAGTTCAGACTGATCATCACATCAATTTGAACTGAGCTTCATGCTATCGCCTGAATATCTGCGGTTCAATCGAAGCAACAATGTGAAAAGTGCACATTACCTAAAACTACAGATGATGAAAAAATAGTAAGCTTTAAGTAACAAGTAGAAGTTTTTTGTGAATAGATTGAGAGGAAGTGAAGAATTAATGATCAATATGGATGTTTGAAAACTCACATAAACTGTACAAAGCATGCGAATTAAGTGCGAAACCCTAATTTCAGTACTGAGTAAAATGTAAGGAAGTTTGTCCAATAGGGGTATAAATGAATGAAATGTCAGCCAACTGAATGCTGAGTGTTCGATGCCATGGATTTGAGATGAGAAAGCTGGTGATTTAAATTAAGATAAAGGCTTATTTTATTGTGCTGTTTTTATCATATTCCATGCTAGGTATAAAATTTTGAAACTGATGTCGATGCCGCAGGCGGTTCCTACGCATATTATTTCGGGCTTTCTTGGTGCAGGTAAAACCACTTTGCTCATGCATTTGTTAGGTCAGAAACCGGAACATGAAGTTTGGGCGGTACTGATGAATGAGTTTGGGCAAATTGGCGTAGATCAACAGCTCATGCCAAAAACGGAAGGCTATGCGGTGAAAGAATTACTCGGTGGTTGTTTATGTTGTAGCAGCCAACTACCGATGCAAATTGCACTGTCTCGTTTGCTCTCAGAACAAAAGCCTGATCGGTTGTTTATTGAACCCACAGGCTTGGGACATCCAGCACAGTTACTAGAGCAACTGACCGAGCCACATTGGCACTCGACCCTGCACATGCGTGCGCCGATCACGGTGCTGGATGGTTCGCGTTTACATGATCATGCATGGACAGCACAAAATCTCTATCAGGATCAATTGAAAGCGGCGCAGATTGTGGTGGTTTCGCATCAAGCTCAAATGCAAAAAATAGATCAAGATGCTCTTGAAAAACTGCAAACTGAATATCAGCCTTATGCTCAGCAGTGGCTGATGGCAGAGCAGGGCAAGATTGAGCTTGCGCAAATTGATTTTGAGTACATCGGAACAAAACGATTCAAGCAGCCTTTACTGAACATTCAGCAACAGTTGAAAGCGACTCAACAAGATTTTCCCGAGATTAAACAGTTGCCGTATCACTATGTAGAAACGGCGCAAGGTTATAGTGTTGCAGGTTGGAAAATGCCGAAGCGTTGGGTTTTTGACTTTTACGATTTATTAGATTTGCTTTGTGAACAGCAAGATTGGCGACGGATTAAAGGAATTTTCCATACCAATCAGGGATGGAAGGCATTTAATTTCAATCCTGAACAATTTAACTATCAAGATGTGGAAGAAGGGATTGATAATCGAGTTGAATTGATTGTTCAAAATAAAAGAGATTGGATGGATTTTGAAAGCGCACTTTTTGAATGTCGCATAGAGCAATGACTTAAATTGTTTTAAGCAAAAAAAGCCGAAATCTTATATGCTAGTCGGCAAATTTGAGGATGGTATGTATGGCGCTTAAAGCTACAATTTATAAGGCAGATTTGAATATTGCCAATATGGATGTCCACCAATATGGGGACTATCAACTGACTTTGGCATTGCATCCTTCAGAAACCATTGAGCGTTTGATGGTGCGTTTGTTGGCATTTGCACGTTTTGCGGATGAAGCTTTAGAGTTTACCAAAGATTTATTTGAAACCAATGAACCTGCGCTGTGGGAAAAAGACCTCACGGGTCAGTTGGTGAAATGGATTGAAGTGGGCAGCCCAGACGAAGATAAAGTGAAAAAAGCCAGTGCACGTTGTAAGCAAGTGGCGATTGTCACTTATGGTACAGCGGTCGATGAATGGTATAAGCGTAACAGTAAGTTGAAGACATTGAACAATGTAGAAATCTGGCAATTGTCGACTGCAAGTACTGAAGCGGTTCAAGCTCTGTGTGAGCGGACCATGCAACTTCAGTTGAATGTAATGGATGGTGAGTGGACCTTAATTGGTGACCATGCTCAAGCCATTATTGAGTGGACGCAATTGCAATAAGCATGCAGTTTAACTAGATTTATTGATTGAACAGGTTGGAGCGAGAACATGAGCGCAGAATTAGAAATTATTGATTTAGTTGTCGGTGAAGGTAAAGAAGCGGTTAAAGGTGCTTTAATCACCACGCATTATACGGGCTGGTTAGAAGATGGAACGAAGTTTGACTCATCTTTAGACCGTGGAAATTACTTTGAAACCGTGATTGGGACAGGCCGTGTCATTAAAGGTTGGGACCAAGGGATTATGGGCATGAAAGTGGGCGGTAAACGTAAACTCATCGTGCCGGCACATTTGGCTTATGGTGAGCGTAAAATGGGCAATATTATTCCTGCCAATTCAAATTTGATTTTTGAAATTGAATTATATGATGTAAAAACACGTGATTAATCAAAAATAGTGATAAATAAAAGAGTCAATTACAAGGATGTATTTGATTCATTTGTAAAAACACTTGGTTTTTAAGAAAAATATTTGTAGATTAATTATTAGGCAGAGCGTATTTAAGGGAAGAGTCGCTTTTGTATAGCTCATTGAGCAAACGGTCTTTGTTTGGGCTTATTTTAGGCTGTTTGCTGGTTTTAAGTTTAATACCTTCGACGTGGGCGCAATATGAAGCCGAACCCGCAGAGTATTATTTGCATCAAAAAAATGTCAATGATCTTCAGTTTGGTGAAAAAACCACTGGTTATTTAAAAGGGACGTGGTTGTATTATGACCATGAACTGATTACTCGGCCCAATCCCAAATTAGTTTCAAAAGCAACGGAGTTGCCAATTTCGTTTAAGGAACTTACTGGCAGTAATATTGGTTACGGCACCTTTATTGCACATTTTAAAATTCCAGAGGAATTCATTGGCCGAAGATTAGCCATTCATATCCCCAATCAAAATTGTGCTTATCGGATTTATCTCAATGGCGATTTTTTAGTTCGTTTAGGGGATGTCGCGGATAATGCGGGAGCACAGCAAACAGAAAATGCACCGCGGATTGCTTATTTTGTTCCTGACGGCCCCTATTTTACTTTAAGTATACAAGCCTCAAACTTTAACAATTTACGCGGCGGCCTTGAAAGCCCCATGCATATTGGCATTGCTAAAACCATCAATCGACATTATCAGCAATTGATGATGAGTATCGCCATGATCTGCGGCGTGGTGTTTGGTGTAGGAATGTTCACCACCATGTTCTCGATGTTCCGTGGTTCAGATGAACGGAATAGTAAAAGTATTTTTGTTTTTGGTATTTTTATTTTATTTCTTGCCTTACATAATCTTTTTACCGCGCCATATGCTTATACGACTTTCCTAGATATCAATTGGTTGTGGGGCATACGCTTAGAATATTTATTTATCTATTTAGCGGTCATGTTTTTTTTGAGCTATATGTATTTGCTCAATCAGTACTATTTAAAGCATTGGATTTATACCGTCTCCATGTTGGTTTTGACCTTGAATATCGTCATTACCTTGTTATCCGAGCAAGTTGTTTTTGAGCAGCTGGCTTTTTATAGCGCATTTTTCAGTATTGTTATTTTGGTTAATTTTGCCTATGGTTTTTACCTTACTTTAAAGACCAAACAAAAATATTCGAAAATCAATTTATACGCCGTGGTATTGCTGTGTATATCGGTCATTCATGACTTTTTACTAACGCTACATGTGATTGATTCTATTCATCTATCTTTTATCTCTACCAGTCTGTATGCACTTTTGGTGATGTTCCAACAATCACGTAACTATGCTTATCAGACTTACCATACCGAACGTTTAAATAATAATTTAATTGAATTGAATGATTCTTTAGAGCAAAAAGTGCAACAGCGCACCTCTCAATTACATGACTTAAATGAAAAACTCGAATATCAAATTCAAATTGATGCCTTAACAGGCGCCTATAATCGGCGTGCATTGAATCAGGAAATTCAGCAGCGCTTTATTGAAACACAACAAAATAGTCATGCAACTTTGGTTTTTGCCATGATGGATGTCGATTATTTCAAAAATTATAATGATTTCTATGGGCACCTAAAGGGCGATGAAGTTCTGCAAAATCTGGTCAAAGTGATTGGTGCAGTACTGCCACATAATGCCTACTTAGCACGCTATGGTGGGGAAGAGTTTGCCATTGTTTTATATAATGTCCCAATTGCGATTATTAGTCAGATTATGCAAACCGTTTTAGATGCAGTGCGTAGTGCGCGCTTTGAGCATCATAACCGCCTAGATGGCAAAGATTATGTAACTTTGAGTATGGGGGTGTCGTGGATGGATCATGAAACGATTTATGCCAATATTCATGACCTTATGAAAGCGGCCGATTTAAAGCTTTATCAAGCCAAAGAAGCGGGCCGTGATCAGATGAAAATGCCCAATGAATCCTATGAAAATGAGTGAATTTAGTTGAGTCATACTTCTGTTAATAAAACTTAGGATAAGAGTTTAACCATGGTCACCATTTTGGGATTTGGAATGTCTTGGACATGGATTTGAAAGCCATGTTTTTGATAAAAAGAGCATGCCGTTTGGGTGCTTTCTAAACTCATTTGACGAATTTTTTTACGTTTAAGATGTTCAATAACTGTTTCTAATAAGGCTTTCCCAATGCCGCGCTGTTGTTCAGCGGATGAAATATAATTGAGTAAAATACGACCTTGATCACTGACCATAATAAAACCCACAACGTGCTGATTGAGTACATAGACCCAGCTGTCGTTATAGTGCATCCACATAATCAGGTTGGATTGGGTTTTATTTTCTAGCCAAATTTGAATCGTACTTTCATGGCGATGGTGGTCTTTGATACATGATCGAATACTGTCGTGTACGACATTTAAAATTTCAGGAATGTCCTGAAGTTGGGCTGCCCGTATCATCTTTTGTTCTTAGAGCTATAGAAACAGCTATTTCATGCTAGTGACTGTATTTATTAAATTGAATTACTGTTAGTACGGATGTAACTTTGTTGTTCAATCGCACTAAGTTAATTATTTTTTATAGTGATTTTGTGAGTGAAAAATCACATTTTGTGATGCCTTTCACGTTTGTGCGAATATGTGTTGAATCACTTGAATGGGTCTGAGAATCAACACCCAATTACAAGTCATCGAATTGAGCATTTGAGTTCATACGTAGTCTGTTTTAATTAATTTGGTGTTTATTTGAGCGATAATGCTGTATTTTAAAAGGGAATATTGGTTACGAGAGCAGGGCATGGCGACATTTTTACTGATGATTTGCATACTCATTGCTTTGGTTGCGGCATCTATTATTGTAATCAAAATTCAAAAAAAGCACCGCTTTCTGAAGCGACAAAAAAAAGTGGTTGAATCGGAAGCAGCATCTGTGCAAATGGCAACGCATACCAATAGAGCACCTCAGGTTGAGCGTGTTATTGAAGTTGATGCTTATGAACAAGAGCTGTTCGATGACGTGGCGACTCTATTTTTAGATCAAGCGATATTGCTCACGGTCGAAGAAGATGCAACGTTAATGCAAAGCACATTATTGGTCAAAATGCCTGCGAAAACCCAGACGCAAATTCGCAAAATGGATTTAAATGAATGGTCTATTTTTTGGAGCTTTTATGATCAGTCGCTTGAATATTATGTAAGTCGTTATGGCATGTTTTATACGCATATTGACCGCAGTGGATGCGAGCATAAAAAAAGCTATCGTACTCGGGATTGATCTATTGCTTAAGCCTCCACAGCGTCCATCACAGCTATGGATAACTGCTTAAGAATTCTTTCTGCAACATGAGTTAGATAGAAGTCATCCTGTTTTAAGCGTGTCATTAAGATTGCCCCCTCATAATCGGCAACACTGATTTTGGCCAGTACCTCAGCTTGAGCAATAGGCATGACTTGCTGAAAGTAGTGTAACAACGCCAATTCCCAATCTTGAAAAATCGACTGAATTTTGAGATGAATTTGTTCGGATAAATGCGGGATTTCCAAAGACAGCATTCCGACTAAGCAACCTTGAACACCCGCACTAAAAAAGCGGACAGCTTGCTGGTGCAAGTGTTCAAAGCGAACGCAATACTCTAAGTGCGTATCACACAAAATGCTGAACAGTTTATGGTTTAAGTATTGCTGGCTGACTTGCAAAATATCTAAAACCAAAGCTTCTTTATTGGGATAATAATAATAAAATGCCGCTTTACTGAGCCCACAAGACTTTGCTAGTAAATCCATACTGGTGCCTGCATAACCATGGGTTTTAAAGGTTTGCATGCAATGCAACTGGATTTGTTCTTTACTCAGTTTTTGTGGGCGCATAGAGCTTTAACGTTCCGTAGTGGTTGGTAATGATAAATAGCCATTGAAAGTGTTCAGCATATCTTCCCAGATGGCTTCGGCCCCTTGGCGGAAATATCCCATGTGTCCAATTTCTTTTAAGCCATAGTCACTGGCTTCAATATTGAGATAATGCATGTTCGCATGCTGATAATGCTGCATAAATGCATGCCTTGAGTTCGGTAAAGCCCAGTCATCATCCAGTGCTGAAACAGCATAGATTGGAGTTTTGACCTGTGCATACTGTTCCAGTAAGTGTTGCTGCTCTGGATCTGCAAAAAAGTAGGTCGGATTTTTACACCATTTTCGCCACTGTGTGTAGACATCCACAGGTAAATCGGTACCCATTTTAAGCAGGCTCCAAGGCAGATAGCCCTTTAGTGCAACCATCGGGGGGAAAATAATATTCCACATGACATGTACTTTCATTTTCTCCCGAAACGGCATATAGCCATGCCAACCCGCACCTGTGCCAAAGCAGTACATCGCAGTGACTTGGTCATGGTTGCGGGTTAAACCGAGTGCTTGGCCTCCATAAGAGTGTCCAACCACAAAAATAGGTTTGTCATCTTTGCGGATAGAGTCAATGGCAGCCGACAAGTCTAGCTGCCCCCAGTCCAAATAGGACATGCTAAAACCTTTGAGTTGCTTCGGTGCAGAAAGCCCTACACCACGATAATCAAAAGTTAGGACTTGATAACCTAGAGCTACTGCATACTCGGCAAAGCGACGATAGAACTGCTGTGGTACACCTGTTGCACTGGCAACAATGATGTTGGCTTTGATCGGCTCAGAAGAGCGATAACGTGTACCAACGAGTACATAACCATCGGTTGCTGAAAATTTTACAGTTTGTTTTTGAATTTGGGGCGAATCTAAATGGGCTGTGGCTTGCATCATCGTTTCTTCTTTTTGTTAAATACTAAAGTCGGTTCCAGACTTTTGGGCTTTACTGTCCTTTAAACTGAGCAGGTCGGCGTTGTAGCATCGCCATCACACCTTCTTGGACATCTTGGGTTTTGAGTAGCGGGCTGAGGTGCTCTTGTAAATGTGCAAAGGCATAGTCTGTGCCGTGTTGTACTGCTTGTTGTGCAGAAGCCAGTGTGGCTTGAACGGCCAGTGGTGCAGCTTGCGCAATTGATTCTGCAAGGCTCAATGCTCGCTCTAATGCAGCATTTGGCGTGGATGTTTCTACGACCTCGGTAATTAAGTTCAGATCGAGAGCTACTTGTGCATTGAAGCTGTCACCTGTGAGTAGATAGCGCATAGCCTTGTTCCAACCCGCCGCTTGTACAAAGCGAACCGTTGCACCGCCAAAGGGTAAAATGCCGCGCTGTACTTCCATTTGGGCAAATTGTGTATTGGCATCGGCAATCACTACATCTGCATTGAGCATGAGTTCAATTCCCGCGGTAAAGCAAAAGCCTTGAACTGCCACAACCACGGGTTTGGTGCGAGGTCTGGAACTGGTGCCCCAAGGGTTAATTTGTGACGCGGGAAAGTCGAAAACGCCTGCAGTGAGTTTAGGTTGCAACTCAACCAAATCAAGCCCAGCAGTAAAGTGTTCTCCGTGCGCAAAAATTACAGCACAGCGCAGTGAAGGATCATCCTCATATTCGGTAAGGGCTAGTGATAAGTCATGAATCATATGACTATCAAAAGCATTGCGCTTGGCTGCGCGGTCTAAACCAATTAAAAATAACGAACCGCGAACTTCGCGACTGACACGACCTTGTTGTTCTGACATTTTGATTATTCCTGCATCGTTTTATAAGTTTTTAAACGATTGTTCGAAAACTGTCAAAACTTATGCGTATCCATTCTGTGACTCGACGGTTTGATCCGATGCCCCGAAAAAAAATCGACGTTTAGATTGAGTGGAATTGTCTTGCCTTTATTGAGTTTTTTTTCATAATAGCAGCACTTCTTTGAATACCAGTTGAACCATGTCTAGCCTTGAAATATTTGCAGTCATCATTAGCTTAATTGGGGTGACGTTGACCATTAAGCGCAATATGTGGTGTTGGTGGTTTAACTTTGCTGCTTTCTTGTTATATGCCTATTTGTTTTACACCTATAAGTTGTATGGCGAAACCATTTTGCAGTTTTTCTTTGTGGTGGTGAACTTTTACGGTTTTTATCACTGGTTTAAAGGTAAACAACAAGATCATGATATTCGGATTGAACCGATTACAGCTCGGCAAGTGATTTTGCAAATGCTGCTTGCCGCTACGGCTGGCGGAATATTTGGTCTGAGCTTAAAGTATTTGACCGATGCAGCTGTACCGCTACTGGATGCGCAGCTCGCAGCGTTTAGTCTGTTGGCGACTTATTGGACCAGTCGTAAACATATTGCGACGTGGGTGCTGTGGGTATTTGTTGATATTGTTTATGTTGGTATGTTTATCTATAAAGATTTGTTCCTAACCGCGGCTTTATATGCAGGCTTTGTTGGCTTGGCAGCTTTTGGCTGGTGGCAATGGACTCAGGTACGCCATAAACAACAGCTAAAAAGTGTTTAGGCTAGGTAATGTTGATTGATTTTAAACACGCACAATTGGCTCAATTTGAGTCGGTCATCGAACGGTTAAAGGGAAGTCCAAAGCAATATTTGGACTTTGCTTCGGTTGCGGATTTTTATCAGGCCACTTGGTTGGGTGATTTACCCAGCAGTGCAAGTTGGGCGGTTACAGGACTGGATGATGGGGCCGAGCATTTTGATATTCGCTTGGCCTGTTTTGAGCGCGTGGTTTTTATTTATATTGCAGATGATATTGTCATACAGAATGGTGCACATTGATATCTAGATCACGGTATAGTCGGTGCTGGATCATCGTCTATATTTGAGCTTTCTACAGGATGACGAGATCCAGTTTTTCAGTCCTGATCAGGGCATGGATGTTTACAAAAACAAAAAATAAAGGATTTAATGTTATGGCACATCAGTTTGTAGTCAATGCCACCATCAACGGTGTTTCGTTGGATGACTTCCGTCGACTCGCAGCCAATATCAGCTTACATGAAAATGTTTGTCGTCGTATTCCTGGGGAGAAGTTGGAAATTTTGGAGTCGAATAAAGTTGGCGATATTTATACCCTTAAGCGCGCGTATAATTTGGATGTCAATATTCCCGATATTGCGAAGAAATTTCTAAAAGATGCATTTCGTTTACAACGTACCGACGTCAGCAATTTAGTTGTGCTCAGCTCGGAAGTCCGTTTAGACCCTAACCTACCTTTAGAAGCTGTGTGCCAACGTAGTGTATCGGGTAATGATAAGCAGATTCACTTTCAACTGGAATGGAAGGTAAAAGTGAAAGTGCCATTAATTGGCGGTATGTTAGAAAAACATGCTGAAGGCGAAATTCGTAAGTTTAGCCAAATCGAGCTTGATATTGTGGAAGATGAACTGCGCCAAAATCTGCATGCAGAAACCTTAAGCTAAAGGCTTTGACCTCATGTTTTCAAAGTAGCTTGCATAAAAAGAAACCCTTCGATTGAAGGGTTTTATCATTTTAGTGCTTCGTCTCGAACCGAGTTCGATAAACCAAAGCTGTGAAGAAGCAAACCAAACAGACCAGCCAAATATAATACATCGCGCCAATGTTGCTATAGAGACTGAGCCATTGAACCAAAGGCAGTGTGATGCCTCCTGCAATAGCATAGGCGACATTGTAGGAAAACGAAATGCCCGAAAAGCGGATCGGAGCAGGGAACATTTTGACCATGCTATAGGACACAAGCCCTACCGTGCCTGAAAAGAATCCCAAAAGCATATACAGTGCAAACACAGTAGTTGGACTGACCGCACCTAAACTGTGATAGAAAATGGTTGCGATAGCGGCGACACCGAGCGAGCCAAAAATCAAGACCTTGGCTGCACCAAAGCGATCTGCCAATGTCCCAGCGAGTATACATCCCAGCATTTGCATGATGATTGCAGCACTTTGCATTTGAAAAGCATCGCTACGTTCAAATCCAAAGGTGCCTGTCAATAAGTTTGGCATGGCTAAAATCAGAACCACCACACAAGCAGTTAAGAACCAGGTCAAGAGCATGCCAATCACTACGGCAGTTTTATGACGGGCTAAGACTTGTTTCACTGGCATTTCTTTAGACAATTCTTTACGTGCTTGCATGGCTTTGAATACAGGCGTTTCTTTCAAATAACTGCGTAAATACAAGGCCACTAAGCCAAAAATACCGCCCACAATAAAGGGAATGCGCCATGCCCAATCATGTATAGCTGCTTCACTAAACTGAAGAGAAATGAACAGTGACATTAAAGCACCGAGCAAGATGCCGAGAGACAAACCTGCCGTAAGTAAGCCATTGGCAAAACCAATTTTTTCAGAGGGGACATGTTCAGAAACAAATGTCCATGCCGCTGGAATTTCTCCACCAATCGCGATGCCTTGTATTACCCGCATAAAGAGTAAGAGCAGCGGCGCAGCATAACCAATCGTTTCAAAGGTCGGCATGACCCCGATCATGAGGGTAGGTAAAGCCATGAGCAAAATAGACAAACTAAAGAGACGCTTGCGTCCGATGAGGTCGCCAAAGTGCGCCATGACTACACCGCCAAGTGGACGGAAGAAGTAACCTGCAGCAAAAATACCGTAAGTGTTCAGCATGGCCCAAAATGGGCTGAGCCCTGCGGGAAAGAACAACTCAGAAATAATTTTGGCGTAAAAAACATAAATAACAAAGTCATAGAACTCAAGTGCACCACCGAGTGATGACAGCCCAAGGGTACGTTTGTCTTCTCTGGTCAAACGTGGTGTTGCATCCATGCGTATATTTCCAAAGCTGAATAAAGGTTTATATTTGATTTCAAAGAAGTCTTTTTTGAATGAATAATCAATCTTTCTTTACGGTGTTTGAACTAAAAATTATACATGAATCAACATCGTTGATTTGACGGTCAACGTAAATATATAACGCAGGCGAGATAAAAAGCTTATGATATAAAAAGAATAAATAGGTATAAAAATTAGGATTTGTGTATGAGTGTCATTTTACCTGTTGCACAACGTGGTGAAGATATTTTAAGACTCAAAGCTGCTCGCGTCGCAGATGCAGAATTTAATAGCGACTGGCTCATGCAGTTGGCTTCTGCCATGATTGCGACCATGTTGGAGCGGAGTGGTGTGGGCATTGCTGCACCACAAGTCTATATTTCAAAGCGGGTGATTATTGTGGCTTCACGGCCAAATTTACGCTATCCCGATGCACCAGAAATGGACGCCGTGGTGATGGTCAATCCTGAAATTTTAGAGTTTTCGCAAGCAACGACCTTAGGTGAAGAAGGCTGTTTAAGTGTGCCGAATGAACGCGGACAGGTACAGCGTGCGCAAAGTATTAAGGTGCTGTATCACACTTTGACTGGTGAGGTAATGGAAAGCACTTTTGAAGGTTTTCCTGCGCGCATTGTGCAACATGAAATTGATCATCTCAATGGTATTTTATTTGTCGATCGCCTGAGTGCGTAGGTGAGAGTGTCGTTTTATTCATCTTTATATTTAAACTGTTGCGGGGTTTGTCCCAAATGACGTTTAAACATGGTGCTAAACGCACTCGGATTGCTATAGCCAAGAGATCTTGCAATCTGCGCAACAGATTGACCACTGGCAATTTTACTTAAGGCATGGGCAATATGCATTTGCTGAACCCATGCGCGATAAGACAGCCCCGTTTCCTTTTGAAACATGCGCATCAAGGTTCTGGAACTGGTGCCAATTTCATCTGCCCATGTGCTTAAATCTTTTAACTGATCGGGCGTACTTAATAGTGCTTGGCAAATATTCATTAAGCGTTTGTCTTGTGGCCACGGAATTTGAATGGGCAACAGATTGGCTTTATGAATTTCATCAAAAATTAAAATCTGTAAAGATCGAGACAGTTCATCAGAGCTGATCAGTTCGGAGGGTGGAATGTGTTCAATCGCATTGAGCCGAATGAGCAGTTCATGCAATAACTTACTGACCCGAATAATAAAACAATGTTGCCCCAGCAGTGCAGCTGCATCGGCCTGAACCAATGCGGTATTGAGCTTAACTCGACTTAATGAAATCACACTGTGTTCAACATGGGTCGGAATCCATAGTGCGCACATCGGCGGCACGATCCAAACGTGGTTTGGGGTGAACACTTGAATCATCCCTGTCGAAGCATACAGAAACTGTGCCCGCGAATGGGTATGCGCAGGGGTAATTTCTCGATAGGTATGCTCAGAAGAAAGCCCAATCACCAATTCGGACATTTCGGTTTGAATCAGAGAGTTTGGCATGTGCAGTTTAAAATTGTCAGTTATACAATGATTATTGGAAGATAGTCTTATGAATGACATTTTACAATCAATGCCTGATGAAAAATACATGGAGTTTGCGAGGTATGTCGTCTTCAATTCAAATAAAAGAGGGTATGGGCGAAGCTACGATCAATGAGCAGCCGCAAGGCATGATCATAAAAGTGGTGGGGGCTGTGGCTATTGCACATCTGCTCAATGACTTGATTCAAGCTGTTTTGCCAGCCATTTACCCGATGCTGAAAACCAATTTCTCGCTCAGCTTTGCACAAGTCGGACTGATTTCATTGGTGTATCAAATTACGGCATCGCTACTGCAACCTTGGATTGGACTCTATACCGATAAACATCCGAAACCTTATCTGCTCCCACTCGGTATGGTGGTGACTTTTAGTGGCATTTTACTGTTGGCCTTTTCACCGAATTTTATTGTACTGCTCATGGCCTCGGCATTAATTGGTGTAGGGTCTTCGACCTTTCACCCTGAAGCCTCACGTGTAGCACGTATGGCTTCGGGTGGACGCTTTGGTACAGCACAATCGACCTTTCAGGTCGGTGGCAATACAGGTACAGCGATTGGGCCTTTATTGGCCGCGCTGATTATTGTGCCTTTCGGACAGCACGCCGTGGCATGGTTGATTGTATTTGCCTTACTGGCGATTTGGGTGCTGTTCGGTGTCAGCCGTTGGAGCATCAACCACAGTAAAAAACAATTGGCTGCCAAGGCACAACAGGTGCAAAGCAAATTGCGTGGACGTCAGTTGGTGATTGCACTCTCGACCATCTGTGTGTTGATGTTTGCCAAATTTACCTATATTGCCAGTATTAGTAATTACTTTACTTTTTATTTAATGCACAAGTTTCAGCTCAGTTTACAAAACGCCCAGTTACATTTGTTTGCCTTTTTGGCAGCGGTGGCTCTGGGTACATTTGCAGGTGGGCCGATTGGAGACAGAATTGGGCGTAAAGCAGTGATTTGGCTGTCTTTTGTTGGTATGGCGCCGTTTGCATTGATGATGCCACATGCCAATTTATTTTGGACGACTGTACTTTCGATTATAACGGGTTTAGTACTGTCCTCTGCCTTTGCAGCCATGGTGGTCTATGCACAAGAAGCCGTTCCTGGACGGGTTGGCATGATTGCAGGTTTGATGTTTGGTTTAATGTTTGGTGTAAGTGGTATTGCCGCAGCAGGTTTAGGATATTTGGCTGACGTCAAAGGCATTGAATGGGTGTTTGGCGTGTGTTCGTTATTGCCGTTACTTGGTTTAGTAACCTTCTTTTTACCGAAGACGCAAGCAAACTAAACCGATTACAGCAGAACTTTACGTTCAGACGCGCTATCTTATGAGATAAGGAAGATAGCGCGTTTTTTGCTTTTGCATAGGTTTCAATAACATGCTTAAGAGGTTTCTTGCATGAGTTCGTTTCATTTCCTTAAAAGAGAAATAAATAGGGTTCAGCCATGATAAAAGAAGTCGGATATTCAGACTGTTTACGCGCTTTAGTTTTGGAGGGCTTTGTTGCACAAAGATTTCATAACTATATGATTTTAAAAGTTTTGATTATTTTTTGATCCAAAATTAAATTTATTTAAATCAGATGCTTACATATTTATGCAACAAAGCCTAATGTAAATAAACATGTTACTATGACAATCCACTCTTCAAAAGGGTTAGAATTTGATAATGTTATAATTGATAAAAATGATTTTTTTTATAGACAAAAAATAGAAGAAAATAATTTTTATGTTGCTTTTACCCGAGCAAAAAAGCGGATATTTGTAATTAATTAAAATAAAACAGCAGCTTTTAATTTAAAAAAAAGCTGCTGAATTTTTCTACTTAAGCAATCGAATCATCTAAATTCGGTGCTAACCAACGCTTCGCTACATCCAAAGTCCAACCTTTACGTTTTGCATAATCCTCAAGCTGATCTTGAGAAATCTTGCCCACGTTAAAGTATTCACTTTCAGGGTGTGAGTAATAGAAACCACTGACAGAAGAAGGCGGCATCATCGCAAAGTGTTCAGTCAACTTGGTACCAATCTTCGCTTCAGAACCTAACCAGTCGAACAATGCTGCTTTTTCAGAATGTTCAGGGCAAGCAGGGTAGCCTGGCGCAGGACGGATACCGACATATTTCTCTTTAATCAGCTCTTCATTGTTCAGCGTTTCATCAGCTTTATAGCCCCAGAACTCTTTACGAATACGCTCGTGTAAGTGCTCGGCAAAAGCTTCAGCAAAACGGTCTGCCAATGACTGCACTAAAATCGCAGAGTAGTCATCACCTTTGGCTTTATATTCGTTTGCCAACTCTTCCGCACCGAAAATCGATACAGTGAAGCCGCCCAAATAATCTTGCTGAGTCGTTGACGGCTTAATGTAGTCCGCCAATGACAAGTTTGGTTTGCCTGTGACTTTATCTGACTGCTGACGTAGGTGCTCAAAAGTATGAGTAACGGTTTGACCTGCTTCATCAAACACACTCACGCTATCTGCACCTGTACGTTGTGCAGGGTATAAACCAAACACTGCACGTGCATCGAAACGATTATTCTCAATGATGTCTTTCAACATGATTTGCGCTTGATTGTACAAATCAGTCGCTGCTTCCCCCACCACTTCATCTTCTAAGATTTTCGGGAATTTACCCGCCAAGCTCCAAGAAATAAAGAATGGGGTCCAGTCAAAATATTCAACCAGCGTTGCCAATGGATAGTTGGTGATGACTTGGGTACCCAAAGCATTTGGCTTTGGTGGCACATAGTTGTCATCAATCTTAAAGCCATTTTCAACCGATTCGGCATAGCTCAACTTCGCAGCTTTCGGTTGCTTGTTGGCTAAACGCTCACGAATTTTGGCATATTCAGCACGCTGTTCTGCAATAAAGTTGCCACGCATTTCTTTCGAAAGCAGAGTGGTTGCTACACCTACCGCACGCGACGCATCGGCAACATAAATCACTGCATCATTGGAATATTGCGGGTCAATTTTGACTGCGGTATGCGCTTTAGAGGTGGTCGCACCACCAATCAACAATGGAATGTTGAAGCCTTTACGTTGCATTTCTTTGGCAACAAACACCATTTCATCTAAAGATGGGGTAATCAAACCCGATAAACCAATGATGTCACATTTCTCATCAATTGCCGTTTGCAAGATTTTTTCACACGGCACCATGACACCCAAGTCAACGATGTCATAACCATTACAACCCAAGACCACGCCCACGATATTCTTACCAATATCATGTACATCGCCTTTTACCGTTGCCATTAACACACGACCTTTGGATTGTGCATTGCCTTTTTCAGCTTCAATGTACGGGTTCAACCAAGCGACGGCTTGTTTCATCACGCGTGCCGATTTCACCACTTGCGGTAAGAACATTTTGCCTGAACCGAACAAGTCACCGACCACGTTCATACCATCCATCAAAGCGCCTTCAATGACATCTAAAGGACGTTTGGCTTTCAGGCGAGCTTCTTCAGTATCTTCATCAATATACGTCGTGATGCCTTTAACTAAGGCATATTCAAGACGTTTTTCTACAGACTCATTGCGCCATTCAAGGTTTTCTGCTTCACGTTGCGCACCGCTATGACCACGGAATTTTTCAGCAACTTCGAGTAATTTTTCTGTAGCATTTTGACCAGATTCACCTTGGTTCTGGTTCAGGACAACATCTTCAACCGCATCTTTGAGCTCTTGTGGGATGTCATCATAAATCGCCATTTGACCTGCGTTCACAATCCCCATGGTCATGCCTTGTTTGATGGCATGGTAAAGGAATACCGAGTGAATCGCTTCACGCACAGGCTCGTTACCACGGAAAGAGAACGAAACGTTCGATACACCACCAGAAATCATGGCATGCGGTAGGTTTTGCTTGATCCAACCTGTGGCTTCAATAAAGTCGACGCCATAGTTATTGTGTTCTTCGATACCCGTTGCTACAGCAAATACGTTCGGGTCAAAAATAATATCTTCAGCAGGGAAGCCCACTTCATTGACTAGAACATCATAAGAACGTTTACAGATTTCACGTTTACGTGCAGCCGTATCTGCCTGACCTGTTTCATCAAATGCCATGACAATAACCGCTGCACCATATTGTCGGCATAAACGGGCTTTTTCGACAAACTCGTCATAACCTTCTTTTAAGGAAATCGAGTTCACCACAGGTTTACCTTGTACGCATTTCAAACCAGCTTCAATGATTTCCCATTTTGATGAGTCAATCATGATCGGCACACGTGAAATATCTGGCTCAGATGCAACTAGGTTGAGGAAATGCACCATCGCATTTTGCGAATCGAGCATGCCTTCATCCATGTTAATGTCAATGATCTGTGCACCAGCTTCAACCTGTTGCTGGGCAACATCTAAAGCTTCAGCAAAGTTTTCTTCACGGATTAAACGTAGGAACTTTTTCGAACCTGTGACGTTGGTACGTTCACCGACGTTCACAAACAGTGAGTCTTTAGTAATATTAAATGGTTCTAAACCACTTAAACGGCACGCAGGAACCGTTTCAGGCACCTGACGTGGTTTAATGTCTTTTACTGCATTGTAAATCGCACGAATATGGTCTGGTGTGGTACCACAACAACCACCCGTAATGTTAATCAAACCACTTTCTGCAAATTCTTTTAAGAAGGCTGCGGTTTGCTCTGGCGTTTCATCATATTCACCAAAGGCATTCGGTAAACCTGCGTTTGGATGGGCAGAAACAAAGGTATCTGCAACATCAGCAATGGTTTTTACATGCGGGCGCATGGCATCTGCACCCAAGGCACAGTTAAAACCAATTGAGAGTAAGTCACCATGACGCACCGAGTTCCAGAACGCTTCCGCAGTTTGACCTGTTAAGGTACGACCTGATGCATCGGTAATGGTGCCCGAGATCATGAGGGGAAGTTCACGACCAAGTTGTTTGAACACTTCTTTCACCGCAAAGATTGCGGCTTTACAGTTTAAGGTATCGAACACGGTTTCAATCAAGAGAATGTCTGCACCGCCCTCGATCAAGGCATGCGTAGCTTCTATATAGTTTTCTTTCAGTTCATCAAAGGTAATGTTACGGAAGGCAGGGTCATTTACATTGGGTGAAATTGAACAAGTACGTGAAGTCGGACCAAGTACACCAGCAACAAAGCGAGGTTTGTCTGGGGTTGAATATTTGTCACATGCCGCACGTGCTAGACGAGCTGCTTCACGGTTAATCTCGGGAACAAGGTCTTCCATGTGATAGTCTGACATTGAAACACGTGTGCCATTGAAGCTGTTGGTTTCAATAATGTCTGCACCTGCATCGAGGTAAGCTTCATGAATGCCTTGAATAATTTGCGGCTGTGTCAGTACCAAAAGGTCATTGTTGCCTTTGAGGTCAGAAGCCCAATCTACAAAGCGTTCACCACGATAATCTTCTTCTTCGAGCTTGTGACGCTGAATCATGGTGCCCATTGCGCCATCGATAATAAGGATGCGCTCGGCAAGAAGTGCTTTTAAGGTGGCAAGTGTAGACATTCAAAACTCACAAACAGGTTTTCAAAACGTGCAATATTTTAGCAGAAAAGCAGATCGATTGATGCCTAATTCAAGTGGTATTGGCTATATGGCAAATAAAAAAGGCTGATTTAGCTTTAGTTTTCACGAAAGTGAAATATAGACCCGCTATGTTAATAGATCAGAAGAAATAGAGATGAAAAATATTGATTGGAGCAGATTGTTACAGACAGCACAGCCAAATGTAAGAAAATAATTCAGCGTAATCCGCACTGAAAAGTTAAATTTTGAGCCAGCACAGTGCGTTCAAGGCTTATAAGCGATTTACTGCTGATCTAAAATAAGCCAATTATGAAAAAATTGGCTTCATGTGACACGCATTTGTCATATAATTGTCACAATTAAATTGAACAATAGGGGATATTGATATCCTCTTTAGCCGTCTGCATGAATTCTAATATTCCTCCCGTCCAAGATCAGGTGCACGTAACACAGGTCAAGTCGACGAATGTGCACGTACCTACACCGAAATTTTTTATGCCGGTGTTTTTAACGGTCATTATTTCAACGCTAATTTATATTGGCTTTCAGCTTTCTGCTGACTTATCGCATGTTCCTGCACTGAATCTTTACTCTTTAATTCTTTTAGCGACGGCGTTGTTCATTGCTTTGGGTTTTGAGTTTGTAAATGGCTTCCACGACACTGCCAATGCGGTTGCAACGGTCATTTATACCAATGCACTGTCTGCACCTGTTGCGGTGATGTGGGCTGGTTTCTGTAACTTCCTTGGGGTTATGGTCGCAAGTGGTGCAGTGGCTTACGGTATTATTGCGCTTTTGCCTGTTGAGTTGATTATGAATGTCAGCTCAGGTGCAGGTTTTGCCATGGTGTTTGCCATGTTGATTGCTGCGATTTTGTGGAACTTGGGCACATGGTTCTTGGGTATTCCAGCATCAAGTTCGCACACTTTGATCGGTTCGATCTTGGGTGTGGGCATCATGAACTACCTGATGCATTCAGGCAGTGGTGCTTCGGGTGTCGATATGGATCAGGTGATTAAAGTCGGTAAAGCTTTACTGTTTTCACCCATGATCGGTTTTGCTTTTGCAGCAGTGTTGTTCTTATTGGTGAAAAAAATCTTTAAGAAACAACTGGAACTGTTCCAACCACCTGAAGGCAACAAACCACCACCGCCACTGATTCGTGCCATTTTGATTTTTACTTGCACAGGTGTGAGTTTTGCGCACGGTTCAAATGACGGTCAAAAAGGTATGGGTCTAATCATGCTGATTTTGATTGGTATCGTGCCTTTGGCTTATTCTTTAAATAAGAATTTAGATTCACAGCATATTCAGTCATTTGCTCAACTTTCAGATCAAACTGCGGCTGTGATTTATCCGAATCATAACGATATTGCAGATGAAAAAGCCCGTACGGTGATCACGCAATATATTCAAACCAAAGAAATGACCCCAGAAGTCGTACCTGCTTTAGCCAGTTTGACAGATCATTTGGGTGAGCGTGTTGGTCATTATGGAGATCTTAAAGATATTCCTGAAGCTGAAGTTTCTGCACTACGTAATGACATGTACTTAAGCACGACAGCATTCAAACGTTTGGATAAAGCGGATCAATTGCCGGCGATGTCTGAAGCGGGCAAAAAGACAGTAAAAGAATATCGTAGTAACTTAGATTCATTCTTACAGTACATCCCAACATGGGTGAAAGTGGCTGTGGCATTGGCTTTAGGTCTAGGTACGATGGTCGGTTGGAAGCGTATTGTCGTGACTGTGGGGGAGCGTATTGGTAAAAACCATATGACTTATGGTCAAGGCATGTCAGCAGAATTGGTAGCGATGACCACGATTGCAGCCGCGGATGGCTTTGGTATGCCCGTATCGACCACACACGTATTAAACTCTGCGGTAGCAGGGACCATGGTGGCGAATAAGTCAGGTCTGAACTTTGCAACAGTGAGAACCATTCTTTCGGCTTGGATCTTTACCTTGCCAGCGACGATCTGTTTATCAGGTGGTTTGTTCTGGTTGTTCCTACAGTTCGTTTAATCCGATGTGTAAAAACCAATGATAAAAAAACGCTACCCAAGGTAGCGTTTTTTTAGCTCAGTATTTTATTGAAGCGGGTATTCAAGGTCTTATTTTTTGAGTAAAGCAAATACTTTGTTGAGTGGTAGCTTGTCTGCGGCAAAACCATAAAGTGCCGCAAAGGGGAGTGCGGTACGTGCTAAATAAGCGACACGCCATAAGCCACCGTGATTGGCACCATGCATCATCAGCTCTAGAGGATGTTCAAGTTTGTTCTCTGGATTGGCTACAGACTCAGGATTGCGCAGGTCATGGATCCATAAAGCCGCCATGATGGCATTGGTAGTTTCAGGTTTAAAGGCTTCAACATCAAACAAGCTCGCTCCATTAAATGCGGCTTTGAGCAGTGGATTTTTAGTGACAGAATGCGTAGTGGTTGATGGTGCAATATTGATGCTGACACGCTGACCTTCTGATCGAGCAAGCGTTGCACGCCACTGTTGAATACGTTTAGCTAACGCATAGTTCGGCCCTTGTTCAATCACTAAACAGTCGGTGATGCCATAAGACTTGTCATTATCCGACTCGACGAGGTCATGTAGGTTTTTCTTAAAAAATAGTTGTCCGCTGAGGGTTGAAATACTTTTACTGATCATTTGCTGCGTTTTAGAGCGACCACTGAACTTTTGCTCAGACGCTGTAATGACTTCCTCTGGAACTGCATAGACATCGGTAGGTGTACACATATACATCAAACTGGTATCTGCTTTTTGTGCACTGACATATTGCATGATCGCATCCATTGCAACAGAAACACGGACATGCTTTTCACCATCCAAATACGCAATCGCTGCCAAATCTAACTGATGTGGGTTTTGTACCAACCATTCTGCAATTTCAGGCACTTGTGTCAGTAAGTTCGCGCCGAGTTTTTCTTTTAAAACAGCGATAGGTGTTTCTGCACTCAATGCTTCAACAGATGGGGCATATAACGTGGCATTGCCGTGTTGAATGGTGTCTAAAATTTTGCCCCATACACGGCTATTGGGTAAATCAACCGCCACAATATTGGCTTTCCATTGGGCTAACCATGTGAGTGGACCAGCTTCAGATGTCGCACCGAACAAAACCATAGTGCGGTCAGATAAATCAAACCATTCAGGATGTTCCACACAGGCAATCAGTGCTTCAGCATGACTGGGTTCAATCACACCTGCATCTAACCACGTTTGGATTTGTGCAAGTAAAGCACCTCCTTTGAGTTGTTGGCCTTTATAAGGCACTGACCACTCAGGTGCAGCATCACTTTCACCTTTGAGTTTGATGGTGTGTAGCGGTGTCGTTTTAAGTGACATTACATCTTTGAGGAGATGCTTTTGGCCATCGCGATAAAACTCAAACACATTCTGTGCTTTGTTGAGCCCATCTTGCGCAATTTGAATCGGTGCAATTTGATTGCGAATCCCAAATTCAACTAAGGATTTAAAATAGCATGGATAGAGTTTACGCCAGTTTTTTTCTGTAAGTGCGGCCACAGAGGTTTGATGATCAACATTGGCTAAGGCCTCTGCAATAATCTCTTTCCCTGTGCGTGAGGTACTAACTTTTTTTGTTTTCGAGTAAATTGGAAATTGAAGACCATCTAAGGGATTGGACATGCAAGAAATCTCACTGGCATTTGCTATTTATATACAGTTGTAAACATTATCTATGCCAAATCAAATTCCTGCTTGGCATTTCATGCCAAATTTATGTAAAAATATATGTAATAAAAAAGCCTTCTGAATAGAAGGCTTTTGAGTTTAGCAGCGACCTTTTTTGGCCTGTCCGGGTGGGCAGAAATCGCCTTGGCCATGAGGATAATAAGAACGATCAGGATCGACGATGATACTCCCTTCAGGGGTGTGTACCGCACAGGCTGTAAAACTGAGGCTGATCATCAAGGCTGCAAATATAGACATTATTTTCATCGCAATTTCCTTGGTTTATTGTGGTCCTGATGTTCATTGTAAAAATTAGGACCACCCGTTGCTGTGAAAAAATGTTACTGAGCTTATATGCGTATGAATGCAATCCATTTGCAATCTAGGGGTTTAGTTTTAAATAGGTAACTGGGTTAATTTGTTCATAAAGTGTGGAATAAGACGCGGCTCTAAAATTAAGGTCATGATGACCCCATAAGCAGCTCCCCAAAGATGGGCGCTATGATTGATGTTGGAGTTGCCTTTTTTACCTGACCAGATGCTATATGCCACGTACAACACTGCAAAAATAATCGCAGGTACGGGAATAAAAAACACAAAAATCAGCTTCCAAGGTTCAAACAACACATAAGCGAACAATACCGCAGAGACCGCACCAGAAGCACCAAGGCTTGCCCAGCGCACATCATTCTTATGTTTTAAATAACTTGGTAAAATGGCAAAAATTAAGCCACCCAAATAAAACAAAACAAAACCTAACTCATAGAAGTATTGACGGTAAAAACTTTCAATGATGCTACCAAAGAAAAACAGGGTGAACATATTGAACAGGAGATGCATACCATCGGCATGAATAAAGCCATGGGTAATAAAACGATCGTATTGTCCACGTTGCATCGCAGGAGGCCAGAAAATCAGTCGGTTCATCACGTTCTGATTTGAAAATGCCACCATAGAAATAATCACCGTAATAATAATGATCGTAACTGTATGATTAAAAGGTAAATCCAACATTTCTGAGATGTTCTGCATATAACTATCTTGTGGTCATAATGCCATTAAATTGAGCGAAAAGATGAACTTTCACAATAAATCCGACAATTTTGGTTGATTTTTTTTAATTACCCCGCATCTTCAGTTAAAATAGCAACTTCAGCTTGAGGAAATGATTGTTATGTCGACTGAGAACAGCAGCACTGCAGTTGCAGAGGAAATTCCAAACTTATTGATTACTCCGACTGCACAAGAGTATTTACGTGATTTATTAGAAAAACAAAATACACCGGGCATTGCTGTACGTGTATTTGTTGAAAATCCGGGTACACCACGTGCTGAATGTTGTATGGCATATAGTGCGCCTGAAGAAGTGATCCCAACTGATTATCGTCAAGATTATCCAGACTTTCCTGCATATATCGACACACCG
Organism: Acinetobacter sp. TYF_19; assembly: GCF_043105125.1. NCBI lineage: Bacteria > Pseudomonadati > Pseudomonadota > Gammaproteobacteria > Moraxellales > Moraxellaceae > Acinetobacter > Acinetobacter sp. TYF_19. Next base: position 79,357 of record NZ_JBICLH010000061.1, on the reverse strand, counting down.
TCTATTCCATATTTATTAGATGCGGTGATTGACTACAACAAAGATCGTTTTGGTGGGCAGTTAACTTTCCGTGCACCAAACTCGAAAGTACCACGCGTCGGTCCTGATGCATCAATTGAAGAGCGTATTACGTATATTCTTCAGTCTGAAATTAACCCAGGTCTAGCTGGTCATGGCGGTAACTGTGCATTGGTTGAAGTTGTTGAAGATGAAGAGCATGGTTTAACGGCTGTATTGAAATTTGGTGGTGGTTGCCAAGGTTGCTCAGCAATTGATGTCACCTTGAAACAAGGTGTTGAAACGACTCTGCAACAACACATTCCTGAGTTACGTCGTGTTATCGACCAGACGGATCATACGCAGGCAGAAGGCGCGTACTTCAAATAATTTTTAAACCATTTTACCAAATAACCTCCTTAAATTAGGGGGTTATATTTTATCTAAAGCTAAAATATAACTGAGAATAATTATTAATATTAATTGCAATATGTTTATCATTTGTTAAAATGCCCTACGAAATTTACACAATCTCTCCTTTTTTTGTATTTGGGTGTATGCGTTATGGGTAAAAATCTGACGAGATCAACTTTAGCTTTAGCGGTTGTAGGTGCAATGAGTTCATTTGCGATGGCAAATGACGTTGTAGAAACAACAAAAGAGAAAGAAGCAACACAATTACAGACGATTGTTGTATCGGCAACGGGTTATGAGCAGGATGTTTCAAAAGCACCAGCATCAATTACTGTGATTAGCCGTGAAGAATTAGATAAACGTGAATATAACGATATTACAGATGTTTTGAGAAGTGTTCCGGGTGTTGTTATTACGGGTGAAAATGCAAGTCAAACAGTTAGTATTCGAGGAATGTCTTCGAATTACACCTTGTTCTTAGTCGATGGAAAGCGTCAATATTCTAAAGACGTTAACCCAAATGGCGATGACTACGGTATGGAGAAAAATATTCTTCCTCCAGTTGCATCCATTGAGCGAATTGAAATTATCCGTGGTCCAGCATCTACATTGTATGGTTCTGATGCAATGGGTGGTGTAATTAATATTATTACTAAAAAAGTGACGGATGTTTGGACTGGAAATGTTGAGTTAGGCACAACTATTCAGGATAAAAATAATTCTGGAGACATTCGTAATGGTTCTGTTTATTTAGCAGGGCCGATTATTCAAGATAAAGTTGGCTTGCAGTTAGGTCTAAATCGTTTAGAGAGAAAAGAAGACTCTTATTTAGGTGGTTTTACAGGCCATACAACGGAAAGTTTAAATTCACGTTTAACTTATGTGCTTAATGATCAACACGACTTAGCTGTAGAGGCAAATTTCTTCACGCAAGAGTCTGAGGCTACGGCAGGTAAAACGGTTGCGGTAACAGGTACTGACTCTGCAAGTCGAAATATACGTAGTGTTTATGCCTTAACGCATAATGGGCGATATACCGATAATTTGGATAGTAAATCTTATATTCAATATGAAAATTCTAAAAACCCAGATCGTGAAAATACAGTCGTGGGAACGAAGGGAATTGATTTAGAAACATGGACTGCAAATACACAGTGGAATTGGTTGTTAGGTAATCATACACTGGCTTTTGGTGGGTATTATAAAGATGAAAGTTTGTTGGATCGAGCAACAAACCGAAATCCGTTGGTTCCAGAGTTTGATGAATTGACACGCTGGTCAGCAGCTGCATTCTTAGAAGATACATGGAGTTTAACCGATCGTTTTAATTTAACGCTTGGGACCCGTTATGACCATGATGAACTATATCAAGGTAATATTTCTCCGCGAATTTATGGTGTTTATAACTTTACTGACCAATTTACCGTGAAGGGTGGGGTTTCTACAGGTTATAAACAACCAGATATTCGTTCTGTGACGGACGGCTTCTATAGTGTGACAGGAGGAAGTGGTTCTCCAACAACAACGGGTCGAGGAATTATTAAAGCAAATCCAGACCTAGAACCAGAATCAACTGTTACTTCAGAATTAGGTTTTTACTGGAACAATGATTACGTTAATACCTCTATTACAGGTTATTTAACTCAGTTTAAAGATCGAATTGAAGAAATTCGTGAATGTGATTCAACGGGTAATGCTGACTACAACCGTAATGATGTTTCAACGTGGAAATGTTCTGAAAACGGTATTCCATTTGCATTTATCAGCACACGTGAAAACATTGGTAAAGCTGAGTTACGTGGTGTAGAGGTGACATTTGATGCCAAATTAGCTGAATATACAACCTTAACTGCAAATTATACGTTCACAGATACAGAAATTAAATCAGGTCAATTTAAAGGGCAGCCTTTAAATGGCATGCCTGAACATGTATTTAATGTAACAGTAGATCATGACTTAACCGATGCTTTGAATATTTGGAGCCGATTACATGTGCGCGGAGAAACTACACCGTATTTAGGTCGCTCAAGTATGTCTGACCCAATTCCTGGATATAACTTCCTCGATGTTGGTTTCAACTATAAATTTGCACCAAACTTGAAAGGTAAATTTGGTGTTTATAATGTGTTAGATGAAACTGCAGAGAATGCTGATGGTGAACAAGTTCTAGACGGGCGTCGTTATGGCGTAAGTTTCTCTGCAAGCTTTTAATTTATAGAAATTGGCTTAAATAAAAAGACCCGTTCAAGTAACGGGTCTGTCTCTTTAAAGCTTTAAAATCGCTTGTGCTTGGTCAGAATAATAAAACTGTTCTAAATAATAGCGTGCTCGATCACGTAAGTAATGTGATCGGATGAGCTCTTGAATAATAGGATTCAACAAATTTTGAAGTTCATTTTGAATTAAAGCTTCGTCGATATTTAAGTCGCGTAGTAGTAAATCAAAAGGACGTTCTTGGTTGCGAATGTACCAAGCGTAAACACCATCATGCACCTGTTGCTGCAGATAGTCTGTTTGACGCATATGCTCCCAAATTTCGTGCCCCATAGTGACAGTTTGAGGCAAGTCCTGTACTTCAATATAATTTTTCAAAACTGATAAAGGCATATCTTTGATTTTGTGCCAGAGGTTGGCTTGAAAGTGATATAGCTTTTCATCATTAAAGTTTTGATTTAACACTTGTTCACTCATTTGACTGAGTTTTAAGATGTTCTTTTGTAAATAATGCCCAATAGTGTCATTTAGGTTTGAGTCTGTGACGGTTTCCAGTACGGACTTGCCCATTTTCATAAAACTAGAAACACCCGGCACACGTTTAGTCATCACAGAGTTGTTCAAATAGTCTTGAATCGAGTGTTGAATCAGCTGGGTAATCATGGCTGAAAAAGCTGGGTTATTTACCACAGTTTTAATCAGGCGTTGACGGTGCCCACTTTTACTCGCGACATACTGCGCAATTTTGTCGATGGTAAGTACAGGAATCACATCGGCAATTTTTGTTGATTCATTGATGGGATGAATTAAAGCAAACTTGATGTGCTCTGCAATTTGTGAAATTAGATGCTCGGTCGCAGGTGTGGCTAGGATTTGTTTTTGCAAAAGCGCATTGATGTCTTCAAAGCTCCACAGTTGCTGCAAAGTTTGTTTTCTAAACCAGTGATAAAATAGGATGAATTCATTTTGTACGGTACTTGCTTGCGAAAACTCATGATCTAAAAAATTAAGATGAGCTTCAATGAGTTGCTCAATCATCGGGTGTTTCTGCATACGTACTCAACAAAATTAATTTAGTGGAATCAGTTTATCAGCCAATGGATTTTTTAACTTTTGTGTTTTTGCAAGAAAAGGCAGGTAGTGCTGTGCAACTGCTTGTTCTGCCTCCAAAAGTGGCATATGACCAACATTGTTAAGGATGACAGGAGCTTCAGCACGTTTCAATAAGGATTTGAGCTCATTCGCCACTTCGACATTGATAATTTTGTCCTGCTTACCCCACAAAATGAGGGTGGGTGCTTCAATATTTCGGGTCACTCGAGCAAAGGAGTCTGTGGTATAAATTCGGTTCAAGGTCACCAATTGATCAATCACTTTACTGTTTTTTTCAGCCTGAGTAATTAACTGTTTTTCTTGGGCGCGTTTTAAATAATAGGGCATTTTGATTGGGGTTTGCATGACACGTTGCATCACATCATCCAAATCGCCCGGCTTGCTCACAATCAAGTGCTTTAAATATTGAGGGTCTTTGGCATAGTTGGTGTTGGCGTTTTTATAAATGCCCGCACTGTTCAATAAAAACAAACTTTGCGTGTCAAAAGGGTATTGTGCGGCATATAGAGTTGCAATTGAACCACCAATGGAATGTCCTGCAACATTCAGCTTATCTTGTATATGAATAGCTTCAACAAAACGACGGAGTCGCTCTGTGACATTTGGCATAGAGAGATCAAAATCATCTGGGACTTTGGTGTCGCCGTTGGTTGGAAGGTCAGGGATAACCACGTGGTAATAAGGCGTTAGAAACTGTGCTACACGGTTCCAATTGTCTCGATTTCCAGCAAAACCATGAATCAGCAAAATCGTTGGCTTATCAACGGCACCGCCTTCGTTATAGCTCCAAACGATATCATCCACTTTAAGTGTTTTGGTTTTTAAGCCGGCGGTGACGCGTTCTTGTAGAAGGTAGCTTTGTAAACTGAGTTTGTCTTTGATGATGGTATTTTCGACCGCATGGCTGGCGAAAGGAAATGACAAAGCTAAGGCGAATAGACCGGCCTTTAAACTTTGTTTCAAGACGGATTTTGAGCGCATCATCATGGTTCATCCTTAAACGGAGATGAATGAAAAAACTGACCGAATAAGATAAAAATGCTCTGATTTTGAATGGTTTTTATGTTTATTTACAGGTCTGTTTGATTCTAATAGCTTTCATGCAAATGTCATTAATTATTTATTTGAAAGGATATACTGCATTTGGATAAAGTGTGAACTGCATAACGATTTGTTTGAGATAAAATGCAAATTTAAAATTAAGCAAAAAAAGAAGTCGCTATGTTTTTTGCAAGTGACAATCAATTTCGCTGGGATTAAACTAGTCCAACTTAATAACAACCGAGTGGGAAAGGGAATGCTAACAGCTCAAGAAGCTTTAAGCCGTCTAAAACAAGGTAACCAACGTTTTGTAGCGGGTGAGACAACCCACCATAAGCAATTGTCTCACCAAGCACGAGCAGAGATGGCGGAAGACCAAAATCCATTTGCCATTGTACTCGGATGTTCCGATTCTCGTGTGCCTGCAGAAATGGTCTTTGACCAAGGTTTGGGTGATCTGTTTGTTATTCGTGTTGCAGGAAATGTGGTTGCACCTTCGCAAGTTGGCAGTGTTGAATTTGCGGCTGAGCGTTATGACTGTGCAGTAGTTGTGGTACTTGGTCATAGCCATTGCGGTGCGATTCAAGCCACCATTGACACCCTGATGAACCCAGATAGCCCACCATCTGCAAACTTGATGTCGATTGTAAACCGTGTCCGTCCTTCGGTTGAAACCTTGATGCAAACTGAACTGAAACATGATTTATGCAAACTGTCTAAACACGCAGTACGTTCAAATGTATTTGCCTCTGTAAATCAGTTACGTCATGGCTCAGCTGTGCTTGAAAGCTTGATTGCCAAAGGCAAGTTACAAGTGGTTGGCGCTGAGTACTCACTTGAAAGTGGTGAAGTGGTTTTTTTTGACTTCTGATCAGCGGATATGATCAGAATAAAAGGCGCTTTATAAAGCGCCTTTTATATAGGGATAAGCTAAATTTAATAAAATAGACTGTGCTTTGGCGTTTGGGTGGACTAAATCTTTTTGCATCAAGCTTTTATTTCCCGCTACACCTTCCAAAAAGAAGGGCAGCAATTTAACTTTGTATTGTTGACTGACCACTTTGTAATTATTTTCAAATGCCTTGCTATAGGCTGTGCCATAGTTTGGTGGCATTTTCATTCCCAAGACAACCACGGTGGCATTGGCTTTTTGACTCTGCTGAATCAGTTGCACTAAATTTTTTTGAATCATCTGAGGTGGCTGGCCCCGCAGTCCATCATTCCCGCCAAGCTCAATCACTACCACATTTGGCTTATGCGTTTGTAACAGTTTGGGTAAACGAGCCAAAGCGCCACTGGTGGTTTCACCACTCACACTGGCATTGACCACTTTGTGTTGTTTCGGATACTGTTGGTCTAACCGTTTTTGCAGTAAATTTACCCATGCTTGCTGTGGTTCTATGCCATAACCTGCACTAATGCTATCTCCTAAAACCATCACGGTTTTTGCAAAAACCCAAGTGGGGCTTAGGCACAGTGCAAGCAAAACCAAGTATGAACTGATACGTTTTTTAAATTTGCGATTTTGCACGAATATTTGCATATAGGGATGTTATGACCCAAGTTCATAGTGATGTAAGCATCATGCCACAAGTGATTATTTCTGCCCAGCAACTGACACATAAGATTAAACTTCCGCAAAAAGAACTGACCATTTTCTCAGATTTGAGTCTGAGCATATTAGCAGGTGAACAAGTCGCAATTACAGGACGTTCAGGTTCAGGAAAATCTACCTTACTGGGTATTTTGGCGACTTTAGATCAGGCTAGCGGTGGTGAGCTCATCGTTTGTGGTGAAAGTATTGCCAAGCTCAATGAAGAACAGCGTGCACAGGTGCGTTTAAAGCATATTGGCTTTGTGTTTCAGTCCTTTCAACTGCTACCACACCTGACTGCTGTTGAAAATGTGATGCTACCATTACGGCTTCATGCATCATTTAACTTCGCTGAAGCGGAGCAACGTGCTTTGAGTTTGTTGCAAAAAGTTGGATTAGAGCGACAGGCCACTCAAACACCGAAGGTACTTTCAGGTGGGGAGCAGCAGCGCGTTGCAATTGCCCGTGCGCTGATTGCTGAGCCAAAAATTATCTTTGCCGATGAACCAACAGGAAACTTAGACAGTCAAACTGCGCGAGAAATTGAGCAACTATTGTTTCAATTGAACCGTGAGTTGGGTACGACCCTGATTTTAGTAACCCACGATCATACGCTTGCGGAGCAGTGCCAACGACATTTTGAATTACTCGATGGGCAGTTGATCGAACATCCTCGAACGGGAGGATGAAAATGAATTCTCTATTTCAGCCCTTACTGAAGCAAAGTTTTAAAAGTAGCGGTGTGTATTTATTGATTATTGCGTTGATTCTCGCGATCAGTGCAACGACCGCGCTGAAGTTTAGTAATGAGCAAATTCAAAATGCCGTAGCGCTGCAAGCCGCCGAGATGCTAGCAGGGGATTTGGTTTTAACGGACAGTCAAAAGCTCGATCCGAAATGGAAAGCGCAAGCGACAGCTCTCGATTTAAAACAATCAGAAGTCACTGTCTTTAGTTCGATGGCATATACCGATGATCAGTTTGTTATGGTCAATGTCAAAGCCATCGATCAAGCCTTCCCTCTGCGCGGAGAGTTACGTATTCAGCCTGCGGCGAAGCATATTGCTTCAGGTGAAGTGTGGTTGAGTCAACGTGCTATGGATTTGCTACGGGTTAAACTGGGCGATCAGCTGAATATTGCAGATGGTACTTTCAAGGTGACAGGCTTGATTGAGCATGACTCCAATCAAGAGTTAGGTTTTTCTGGGTTCTCACCGACGGTGATTATTTCTGAAGCGGATATTACCAAGACTAATGCCATACAAGTCGGTAGTCGTATTGACTATCGTCTACTGATGGCAGGTACCGCACAAAATACCCAGCAGTTTGAAGCAAATTTTAAGAAGCAAAATGTATCTTCTGAAGATGCCGGTGCGGCAGCTCAAAGTCCTAATGCGGAAGAACCACAAAACAGCTTACGCTTACGCAATGCCAGTGAGGGTAATACCCGCTTAATGAAACCAATTGCAAATTTGGACACTTTTTTGCAGTTAGCGAATATTTTAACGATTTTACTGTGTGGAATTGCGATTGCTTTGACCAGTCAGCGCTTTGTACAACAAAACCAAGATCACATTGCGCTATTGCGTTGTATGGGGGCGGCGAAGTCACAAATTCTCTGGGCTTACCTCAGCTTGTTGGGTGTGGTGTTCTTGCTTGCCATGCTGGCCGGGAGTGCCGTGGGTGTTGGGCTGGGGTATGGCTTGTTACATTTGATGTTACAACTGATTCCACACTTAAGTATTGCGTTTTCAGCGTGGGATATGCTGCTCGGACCGATTCCGATTGCCATGTTGACCAGTGCTGTAGTACTTCTGGGTTTTGTCTTACCGAGTTTTTGGGAACTTTTGAATACCCCACCGATCCGTGTCATTCGCAGTCAAGAAAAATCGGTTTCGTCTATGTTTTGGATGCTGCTCGCAGGAACGGCTAGCCTAGTTCTGTTTAGTATCGTTCTGACTGAAAACATGGTACTGACAGCCATGGTGATTGGGGCAATTATCATTCTATGTGCAGTGTTATACACTGTAGTCTGGCTGAGTTTGAAGTTTATCCGTGGCTTAAAAAATGCGATTTCTGCTTATGTCCGCACGCCTTACCAGACTGCATTTCAGATTACCGCTTTGGCTTTGGGGCTTAGTTTAATTACGGTCTTAGCCGTCTTACGAACCGATTTGTTAGAGCGTTGGCAGCAGCAAATCCCTGCGGGAACGCCCAATCAGTTTGTATATGGTTTACCGCCTTTTGACATGCCTGAGTTAAAAGCACAAATTGAGCAGAACCAATGGAACAGTACACCGCTCTATCCCAATATTCGGGGCAGGCTGATTGCCAAAAATGGACAGCCCTTTGCTGCGGATTTGGTCAAGCAAAATAATTCCTTACGCCGCGAATTAAATTTGACTCAAGCTGACAATTATCCTAAAGATAATGTAATTGTCTCTGGGGCATCAAAACTCACAGCAAAAGGACAAGTTTCGGTAGAAGCCAATACCGCGACAGAGCTTGGGATAAAAGTGGGGGATCAACTGACCTTTAGCTTACCAGAGGGTGTCATTCACGCCAAAGTGGCAAACTTACGAACTGTAGAATGGGAAAGTTTTAGCCCAAATTTCTTCTTTATTTTTGCGCCACAGACCATGGATGAAAATGCGGGCAGTTATTTGGGTAGTTTCTATGTTCCTGAGTCTGACAAAGCGAAATTGGTCAGCATTATTCAGCAATTTTCTAACACTGTCTTTATTGATGTCAGTTTAATTTTAGATGAAATTAAGCGCATTGTGACGGTGCTGGTGCAGATTGTCACGATCCTCGCGGTTTTGGTGAGTATTTCAGGTATTCTGGTTTTAATTGCTTGCCTGAACTTACTCATGGATGAGCGCAAACGTGAAGTGGCGTTGTTACGTTCATTTGGTGGTTCCAAGCAAAAACTCAGAAGCATGCTCAGTCTAGAAATAGGCTTTATTGGTTTTATGGCAGGTGTAGTTTCTTGTTTATTTGCTGAAGTGATAAGTGCGGTCGCATGCTATCGCATGGGCTTGGTCATTCAGCCACACTGGGAAATCTGGTTCATTTTACCACTGTTCATGACCTTACTCTGCGCGCTGATTGGGCGTTATCGCTTAAGTTATCTCAGTGATATTCCACCTTTACAAAGTTTGAGAGAGATCAATCAATCGTGATTGATCTCTTAATACGTTAAGTGTTGAATCTTAGAAATTGAGCTGTTGACGCATCATCATTAACACTTCTGACCATAAGGGTTGAATATAGACCACAAGGTTTTGGCAGTGTAAGTAAAACCAATACGAACCGCAGGCTGCCAAAACAAGGCTCAGCGGCATAATCCAACGCTGCTGCGCCTTCTGGGAGAGATACCAAAGTGCCGCCAAAACAGCACCCATCAACATGCCGCCAATATGTGCGGCATTATTAATACCTGAAATCATAAAGCCCATGGCTAAGTTGATTCCCATCACGATGAGCAAAGTCTTTTTATCTAAAATAAAACGTTGTTGTGGGAGCATTGGCAGTAGCGATAGAACCGTCAGTGCTGCCCCCAGTCCCATGACGGCACCTGAAGCCCCTGCACCGACACGCGGCAAGAGTTCAGGGTTTGATAACCCAATACGAATCAGTTCATAACTGTCTTGAATGGCGATATAACCACTGAGCAAGCTACCCATGAGACCAGCAAGAAAATATAGCGCAAGAAAATAGACACGTCCAAACATTTGCTCCAGCACACTGCCAAAAATATACAGCGCCCACATGTTCAACATGAGGTGAACCAAGCCAAAATGAAAGAACATACTGCTGAATAAACGCATCGGTTCAGCCAAGAAGGTAAGTGGTGCATAGTCTGCTCCCCAGCGTATGGCATCAGCCGTACTTGGATTGCTGACATCCATGCCATGCAGGACTTGCCAAAAAAACAGTCCAACATTCACGGCAATAATGACGGCGGTAATCCACCATAAATGTACGTCAAATTTTGTTTTGATTTGCGGAGGTGTAAGCTCGGTCATGCTATTCTTGCTAAAATTTTGCTATATTTGCCCAAGCTTAGCATGAATAAAAATGATTTTTGGAGTAAGCCACTGGCATGAAAGCTTTTATTGTTCGTAGTTTGTTAGTCGTTGTCAGCTTCGTGCTTTTGGTACAGTTGTGGATTTTTGCAAGCCTAGCGTGGTGGCGTTACAAGCCAGTGGAAACCACCATGTTTATGCGGATTGATTATTGGTCTGAGCCATCTAAACCCATTCAACACGAATGGCGTGATTATGACGAGATCAGTGAGTACATGAAAAAAGCCATTGTTGCGGCTGAAGATGGCAAATTTATGCAACATCATGGTTTTGACTGGGATGGCATTCAAGCGGCGCTTGAACGTAATAATGACACGGGCAAAGTGGTTGCCGGCGGTTCAACAATTTCTCAGCAATTGGCCAAAAACTTATTTTTATATAACAAGCGTTCATTCATTCGTAAGGGGCAGGAAGCTGTTGCAACTTGGATGATGGAACGGATGTGGAGCAAAGAACGCATCTTAGAGGTATATCTGAACTCGGTGGAGTTTGGCGATAATATCTATGGCGTCGAAGCTGCAACCCAACACTACTTTGGTAAAAGCTCACGTAGCTTAAGCCGAGAGCAGGCGGTATTTTTAGCGGCCATTTTACCCAATCCGAAATACTACCAAGACCATCAAAATGACCGTAAGTTGCAAAACCGCGAGCGCATGATTCGAAAGTATATGCGCTATAGCGATATCCCTTAATTTGATTGATGTGAAAAAGCCCAACTTTATGGGCTTTTTTTTATGAAATTGTCACAAAATTGAAGCATACTTATCATGATAAAACGCATTCAAATAATCAAAGGTTAGCTATGAATACGGCAGCAAGCACATCTCTAATACTACAACCTGAATACGCGTATAACGATCGCTATATTAACCGTGAGTTATCGATATTAGATTTCCATTTACGTGTATTGGAACAAGCCGTAGATCCTTTACATCCGCTGTTAGAACGGATGAATTTCTTACTGATTTTTTCACGTAACTTAGATGAGTTCTTTGAAATTCGTGTTGCGGGCGTCATGGAACAGTTGGATCTGGGTAATGAAAGCCGTAGCCCCGATGGCTTAACCCCACGCCAAGTACTCGATCAAATTTCGCAAACTGCACATGCTGCAATTGAACGTCAGTATCGTATTCTCAATGATGAAATTTTGCCAAAACTGCGTGAGGAAGACATTTGCTTCTTACGCCGTGGGGAACTGACGCCTGCACAGTCTTCATGGGTGAAGAAATATTTCCAAGAACAGGTCGCACCTGTCTTAACACCGATTAGCCTTGACCCTGCGCATCCATTTCCGCGTTTAGTGAATAAAAGTCTCAACTTTATTGTGACTTTGGAAGGGAAAGACGCATTTGGTCGTCAGATTGATTTAGCCGTTGTGCCTGCACCACGTTCATTGCCACGTGTGGTTCGTCTACCGGATGAACTCACAGGTGGAAAAGAGCATCATGTGATGCTTTCAGCCATTATCCATGAGCATGTTTCTGACTTGTTCCCAGGGATGACAGCAACTGGCTGTTATCAGTTCCGTGTCACACGGAATGCCGATTTGGCGCTCAATGAAGATGTGGAAGACTTAGCCAAAGCACTGAAAGGTGAGTTGAGTTCACGTCGTTTTGGACGTGCAGTACGTTTGGAAGTCACGCAAAACTGTCCAGAACATATTTATAATTACTTGCTAGATGAATTTGATCTGCATCAAGAGCAGTTGTATAAAGTTGAAGGACCTGTGAACTTGGCGCGTTTATTGTCCAATTTTAAACGCCCACATCTACGGTATGACGCACATATTCCTGTTATTCCTAAGGTGTTGAAAAAGTCGGAAAGCATGTTCTCTGCAATGCAGAAGCAGGATATTTTACTACATCATCCGTTTGAGTCTTTCGCACCTGTGATTAACTTGTTACGTGAAGCGGCACGTGACCCACAAGTGTTGGCGATTAAACAAACCCTATACCGTAGTGGTGCAGACTCTGAAATTGTACAGGTCTTAGCAGAAGCGGCGCGTAATGGGAAAGAAGTCACCGCAGTGATTGAGCTGCGTGCGCGTTTTGATGAAGAGTCAAATATCGAAGTGGCAAATGTGCTACAAGAAGCGGGTGCAGTGGTTGTTTATGGCATTGTGGGTTATAAAACCCATGCCAAAATGATTCTTGTGGTACGCCGTGAAAATAATAAACTCGTTCGTTATGTACACTTGGGAACGGGTAACTATCATGCGGGTAATGCGCGTATTTATACCGACTATGGCTTGCTCACGACCGATAAAGAGTTGTGTGAAGATGTACACCGTATTTTCCAAGAATTGACAGGTATGGGGAAAATGGCGAAGCTGAAAAAGTTACTTCATGCGCCATTTACGCTCCATGCTCAACTGATCAACTTTATTGATGATGAAATTGCCAATGCGAAAGCAGGTAAGAAAGCGCAGATTATTGTGAAAGTGAATGCACTAACCGAAGTGCAACTAATCAATAAGCTGTATGAGGCATCACAAGCAGGTGTACAAATTGATCTCATTATTCGTTCAATTTGTTGTCTACGCCCGGGCTTGCCAGGGCTTTCGGAAAATATTCGTGTACGTTCGATCGTGGGGCGCTTCTTAGAACATACGCGTGTTTTCTATTTTAGTAATAATGGCGATTCGCGTATTTATGGTTCGAGCGCCGACTGGATGGATCGAAATCTATTTAATCGTGTTGAAGCATGTTTCCCAATTGAAGATCCAGCTTTGAAAAAACGTATTTATCAGCAAGGGTTGTTGACTTATTTGCAGGATAATCAACAAGCTTGGTTACTACAAGGTGATGGAACTTGGCTTCGTGCGACGCCAGCTGAAGGCGAAACCGAGCATAATGCGCAGCGTTATTTGCTAGATGTGATTAAATAATTTTAGGGGTGCTTGGGTCTAAAAAAGATTCAGGCACAAAAAAAGGAGTCATGTTTGACTCCTTTTTTATGCACTAAAATAAGCTTAGTGCAGATTTTGAGTAATTTTTTGCAGGATTTGTAATAGCACATCAAATTCGCTTTGTAGCGGGGTGCTTTTACGTGTCACCAAAGCTAAGATACGGCTTGGAGCAGCTTCAATTTGTTTGACCATTAAATCTGGATTCGCTTTAATCATATTGGTATGAATTGCGATTTCAGGTAATAAAGTAAAACCAAGATCAGCCGATACCATTTCCACAAGGGTCGGTAAAGAACTCGCTTTTAAACGATGATCGTTTTTACGCTCACCAATTGGGCAGGCACTTAGAGTGTGGTCACGTAAGCAGTGGCCTTCTTCAAGCAACATTAAGCGTGAAAGGTCTAAGTCATCCAGCGATTTGGCTTGGCTTGCGATATCTGATTTATTGCAGACCAAAAACAAACTTTCTTTTGCGACTTCAGCAACTTTTAAGCCACGTGTATCAAAAGGTAGAGCCAAAACGACCATGTCTAAATTACCATGTTCGAGTTTTTCTACAATTTTTTCACTTTGCGCTTCGTGTAAATGTAGTTGAATTTTAGGGAGTTGCTTATGCACTTCATCTAACAATTGCGCCAGAATAAATGGCGCAATGGTTGGAATAACACCTAGATGTAAATCACCAGTTAAAGGCTCGCTCATTTCTCGGCTTAAACGCATCAGGTCTTGAGCATCTGCCAGTAGAACACGAGCACGAGCAACGACTTGCTCGCCTAGAGGAGTTAAGCGCACATTTTGGCGATCACGCTCTACAAGTACGCCACCGAGTAGGCGTTCAAGCTCCATAATCCCGCCCGACAAAGTCGATTGGGTTACAAATGAACGGCGTGCAGCTTCAGTAAAATGCAGCGTTTCTGACAGTGTAACGAGATATGACAGCTGTCTTAAGGATGGTAATGCAGCCATAGTGTCCTAATGATTATGATTTAAAGTGTTGTGCAAATAATTCGCTAAGATTTGGAATGAAGTGCGGTGGGATATCATGCCCCATTCCATCAATTAATTCAAATTTAGCGCCCATAATTGCCTTTGCAACGGCCTTTCCGTGACTAGGCGGGAGTAAACGGTCTCGCGAACCGTGTACCACAAGGGTCGGTTGTTGAATCTGTTTGTCCAGTTGCAATAAAGAACCTGTACATAATATTGCTAAAAACTGTTGAAGTACACCCGCAGGGTAATAACTTCGGCGATATAATTTGCGAGAAGTCTGAATTGACTCGATTGGATTGTGATAATCAGGCGAGCCAATGATCTTAAACACTTTCAAAGAGTGACTCACAATTCCTTCTTCATCGGTCGATTCAGGTCGACCGATTAGACTAAAGAGTTGCTTTGGAAAAGGCGGCGGAAGTAAAGGTTGGTTGTTACTGGTGAACATTAGGCCGAGCTTTTTGACCTTTTGTGGGTGACGCGCTGCTAGAATTTGCCCAATCATACCACCCATGGATGCACCAATCACATAACTTTCATCTAAACCTAAACGGTCTAAAAGCAGTGCCACATCGTCAGCCATGTCGTATAAGTCATAAGGTGCACCACGGTTATCTAAACCTAAAGCAAAACGCCCCATCAGTTTGAGGGTGTTTAAGCGTGGACCTTGATGTTTAATTTTTGAAGATAAACCAATATCGCGGTTATCAAAGCGAATGATACGAAATCCTTGATCAATCAGAGATTTACAGAAGAAATCAGGCCAAAATAAGAGCTGTGCTCCTAAACCCATGATCAAAACAATGGTCGGATGATGGTCTTCGCCACCGATTTCGACATGGAGTTCAATACCATTGCCTAAGTCGACTTTGGTTTCGCGCATAAAAGAGGTATAGGGTGAAAGATTATATTGGAGTGCGCTATTCATTATTGTAATCCTCACATAAAGGACATCTATTGTTATAAATGTCCTTTTATTTAAACTCTAAACCTGTGCTGGAATCAAGTCTGGAACCAGTTTTGTTAATGCTAAACGTTGTTTCGCTGCGGTTGCACCGAGCAGTACGAAGCCACGAAGTGTACCTTGACTGTCTAGGGCTTTGGCAATCATGCCATCGTCTAATTCCTCAGTTTCCCAGTTCACCTCTGCATCAATTGGTGCAGGTAAAACAGTGAGCGGCGCAGCGGGTGTTTTAACTGCTACAGGCATAGCAGGGTAATGCACCGCAGTGGTCTCGCCATTTAAGGTTTTCGCTAAAGCGCGTGCTTGCTGCATGATCGGCATGACATAAGGCAGCAAGAGTCCATTGACTTCAGCACAATCTCCGACGGCGTAGATATGTGGCTGATTGGTCTCAAGTTGTGTGTTGGTCAAAATGCCACGACTGGTTTGAATATCTGCTTCTTTTGCCAGAGAAATGCTCGGTTGTAAGCCAATCGCAGATAAAACAACATCGGCAACTAAAGACTGACCGTTGGCTAAGGTCAAAACATAGTCACCATTTTCAATTTTAGACACTTTTTCAACTGTGGTGCCAAGGACAAAATGAATACCCGTTGCCTCAAGGTTTTCTTTAAAGGCACTTGAAACATGCGCTGGCAATAAACGGCCCAAAGGCTGGTTTGCCAAGTCGATAACGGTGGCTTGATGACCTGTATGTTGTAAATCATTGGCAAATTCACAGCCGATGAGACCAGCACCTAAAATGACTACGCGTTTGTCTGTACGTTTTTCAAGTTCTGCGCGGAAGGTTTTATAGTCGTCTAGATTGTTTACAACTTGAATGTCATTGCTTCCATCACCTGCAATGGCTAAGCGAATTGGGTTTGCTCCTACCGCTAAAACCAATTGAGAGTAGGGCTGTGTAGATTCAGCTCCATCTTTAATAACGGTTAACTGCTGTTGTTCAGCATGAATCTCTTTCACCCAAGTATGCGTGGCAATTTGCATTTTCAGTTGTGTTGCCATTTTCTCTGCATCACCCAAAGCAATCTGTTCAGGCGCTTTGTTGGCAACAAAGGCATTGGACAATGTTGGTTTGGCATAATTAGTCGCATCATCTGCACATAGCATAAGCAGCTCTTGTTCAGAGTTCAGCTTGCGAAATTCACGTGCTACAGCATAGCCTGCCATACCTGAGCCAATGATGACGATGGGATGCATAAGGTTCTCCAGAGATTATTTTAAAGACGTAAAAAAAGACCATGCTGCATGGTCTTTAACACTATGAATTAGATTTCAACCATTTCAAAATCGATTTTTGACACGCCACAATCTGGGCAAGTCCAATCGTCAGGGATATCGTCCCATTTCGTTCCCGCCACAATGCCATCTTGTGGCCAACCTTCTGCTTCGTCATAAATCCATCCACAAACGATGCATTGATACTTCTTCATTTGACTCTCCAAAACGCTGAACAAGAAAGGGTTCAGCAAAATAATCCATTACGCAAGCTGCTATTCATCTGAGTTGTTAGCATACTTCGCTAATCTAAATTTTTACGCAGTTCTAATACGAATGTAAAGTAAATATCGGAGTTTAATGATTGAATCTATCTGCTAAAAGCGATGATCAGGACAAAACGTATCATTTAAAACCAGATCGTGTTTGGCAAAAGTGTGAAAGATATAGATGATTGCATGTCAAAAAGATGTGTTTCTTCAATCAGCTGGTCTTTTAAAATCATTAAAATATAGACTAAGGTCGTGATGTAAATGCAGAATTAAATTGCTATTTTAACATTGAGTACATCTATACCTAATATTTATTAAATAAATGACTCAATTAAAAACAATAGCTTACACAAATATTTGGGTTATTCAGCCGGCTGTATGGCAAGTGCTTGACTATTTTTTTGACAGATAACGCTGTAAAATTCATCTATTCCTTTTCAAATTTTATTGATCTCCTATGAACAACTTGTCTACAACGTTGTGGTCGCACATTCGTACGGTCCAAGATTTTCCAAAACCTGGGATTTGTTTCTTCGATTTAACACCATTGTTTATGAGCAATATTGAGCCTTTAACCGATGCGTTAATTGCAAGTATTCCTGCTGAGCAGTTGGCGGAAGTAGACAGTTTTGTTGCTGTAGAAGCGCGTGGTTTTGTGCTTGCGAGCTTATTGGCACAACGTTTAGGTAAGGGTTTATTGTTGGTACGTAAAGCAGGCAAGCTGCCACCACCGGTGGTGGGTGTAGGTTATAGTTTGGAATATGGTTTAGACCGCTTAGAAATGGCAGCCAATACCCCGTCGCAAAAAGTGATTATTGTGGATGATGTTTTAGCGACAGGTGGGACATTAAAAGCCGTTAATCAGCTAGTGGCAAAATGTAATCATGAAGTGCTCGGTGCTAGTATTTTTCTTGATTTGCCTGATTTGCATGCTGACTTAGGTTTAAAGATTTGGTCAGTATTAGATGACAAATCGAAACCAGAATCTGTTGCTGCATAAGCACATTAAAAAGCCTTGGGACATCCAAGGCTTTTTTTATTTATATAAATATTGTTGTTCTAGATGTTCAATCAGTTGATTAATATTTTCTGGTTTAAGTAGTCGGTGATGTCCACCTTCAACTGCTTGAATCAACATATAATTTTCTAAAATTTCCTGTGCTGCATACATATCAATTAATTCATCTCCCAGCTCCAAGTAGGCCACTTGCGGTACATTGTGGTCTAAGTCAGTCTCATTAATACTCGGGTAATCATCGCGAAAGTCAGGCGCTAAGCGTGGGTTGGCAATCACACATGGAATTTGATGTAGAAGTGACATTTTCAATGCCCAATATGCACCAATACAATGCCCAACAATAATTTCAGGTTTTATTTTTTCAATAATATCGTCGTAGAAACTGGCTACGGTAGAAAAATTGAGATAGCGATAATCGATATCGATACAAAATTTCTGCTTTGCATCAATGGCATGGAACTTAGTGGACTCGCGTGAGGAGTCTAATCCATGCAAAAACAAAATTTTAGATTCGCATCTGCTCATGATTTATCATTCAATTAAAAACTAAATTATTTTATGAGTGGAGAAAAGTTTACTTTTCCACGATTTATAATGTCCATTGTAGTGGGATTAACCGTGAAATGAAGTTAGCTTTTGGTCTAAGAAATAGACAGACCTTTTATACGGTGGGTTCTTAGCTCTGAAATAAACGGGATATATACTTTTTTATATACCGCATGGTTTTTGATGATGCTCATTCGTCTGTAATTCTGCTATGCTATGCAACTTCCGTTTTTTAATACATATACGAGGCAGAGATGACGCAACAAAACGCTCAATCGACTTCTGAACAAGCCATTTCCGAAAACGATTTAATTGCACAGCGTCATGCCAAGTTAAAGCAGATTGAAGATCAAGCCAAACAAACGGGCACTAGTCCATGGCCAAACACGTTTAAACGTGAACATTATGCGCAAGACTTACAAGATCAATTTGCAGACAAAAGCAAAGAAGAAATTGAAGCAGCAGAGCATGTTTATGTTTCTGTAGCGGGCCGTGTGATGTTGAACCGTGGTTCATTCATCGTGATCCAAGATATGACGGGTCGTATCCAGTTATATGTGGCGCGTAAAGAGTTAGCACCAGAAACTTTAGAAACCATTAAGAGCTTAGATCTTGGCGATATTATCGCGGTGAAAGGTTATATTGGTCGTTCAGGTAAGGGTGACCTTTATGTACATATCGAACACTTTGAGCTTTTAACCAAGTCGCTTCGTCCACTTCCAGATAAATTCCATGGTCTAAACGATACTGAAGTTAAATATCGTAAGCGTTATCTTGACCTGATTGTGAACGAAGAAACACGTAAGACTTTTGAAATTCGTGCCAAAGTGGTTTCAGGCATTCGTGCGTTCTTAACTGAACAGCGCTTTATGGAAGTAGAAACACCGATGATGCATGTGATTCCAGGTGGAGCATCAGCGCGTCCATTTGAAACGCATCATAATGCTTTGGATATGCCACTTTTCTTACGTATTGCGCCTGAGCTCTACTTAAAACGTTTGGTGGTCGGTGGTTTTGAGCGTGTGTTTGAAATTAACCGTAACTTCCGTAACGAAGGTGTTTCGACGCGTCATAACCCAGAATTCACTATGATTGAATTCTATCAAGCTTATGCAGACTATAAAGACTTGATGGAACTTACCGAAAATATGCTTGAGCGTTTAGCGTTGGACATTTTGGGTTCAACTGATGTGCCTTATGGTGAAGAAGTATATAGCTTCAAAGGCCCATTCAAGAAAATTTCAATGTTTGATGCCATTCTTGCACACAACCCACAGTTCACGCCTGAAAATGTCAATGACCGTGAATTCTTGGCAAAATTTGTGCAAGAAGAGCTGAAAGAACAGGTGAAACCAGGTTTTGGTTTGGGCAAACTTCAAACCATCGTATTTGAAGAAACTGTTGAAACTCAGCTACGTCAACCGACTTTCATTACAGAATATCCTGCTGAAACTTCGCCATTGGCACGTCGTAATGATCATAACCCACACATTACGGACCGTTTTGAGTTCTTTATTGGTGGTCGTGAACTTGCGAATGGTTTCTCCGAGTTGAATGACCCGATTGACCAAGCTGAGCGTTTTCAAGCACAGGTTTCAGAAAAAGACGCAGGTGATGATGAAGCAATGCACTACGATGCAGACTTTGTTGAAGCACTTGAGTACGGCTTACCGCCGACAGCGGGTGAGGGTATTGGTATTGACCGTTTAGTCATGTTATTCGCTAATGCAGCAAGTATTCGTGATGTGATTCTGTTCCCACACATGCGTCATAAAAACTAAGTTTGATATGAACATAAAAAGCCCGCATTTATTGCGGGCTTTTTATGTTTTACGGATTAATCTTGAAATAATTGGAATCCAAACTTGGGGTTATCATGTTGATATATAAAATCAACAAGCTGGTCTGTATTGAGTGTTATTTTTAGTCTTCTAGGTTGTGAGTTTGGTAAGTCATATACATAGAACGTAAATGAAACCTACACTAGGTATTTGTAGATGTATTACCTAGCAGAAACATAGATGAAGAATCGAAGCGTGAACAGGCTTAGTGCTTTGAATGAAGTTGATGTAATATTTGAGTTTATTTAGTGATATATTATTGTTGAATAAAACTTATAGGGCTTATCAATTTTGTTTTATATGAGGTTTTTGCATATAAATATAATAAAACAAGCAATAGTGTGTATAACTAAATCTTTATAATGAATATATATTTTTAAAAGTGTAATAAGTACACGATTTTTGTGAGTTGGTGCTGTCAATGTCATTAAATGAGGAAAGACTTACTCATCTTAAACAGCTTGAAGCTGAGAGTATTCATATTATCCGCGAAGTAGCTGCTGAGTTTGAAAACCCAGTGATGCTTTATTCTATTGGTAAGGATTCAGCAGTGATGCTGCATCTGGCGCTTAAAGCGTTCTATCCTGCCAAGCTTCCATTTCCGCTTCTGCATGTAGATACGGGCTGGAAATTTAAAGACATGATTGCTTTCCGCGACAACATGGCAAAAACCCATGGTTTTGATTTGATCGTACATCAAAACAAAGAAGGGAAAGATGCGGGCATTAACCCGTTTGACCATGGTAGCTCAAAGTATACCGACATCATGAAAACTCAAGGCTTAAAACAAGCACTTGATAAATACGGTTTTGATGCGGCATTTGGTGGTGCGCGTCGTGATGAAGAAAAATCACGTGCGAAAGAACGTGTCTATTCATTCCGTGACTCGAAACACCGTTGGGACCCAAAAAACCAACGTCCTGAACTTTGGAATCTTTACAACGGTAAAGTGAACAAAGGTGAAAGTATTCGTGTATTCCCACTATCAAACTGGACTGAGCTTGATATTTGGCAATACATCTACTTGGAAAGCATTCCATTGGTTCCACTTTATTTAGCTGCAGAACGTCCTGTGGTTGAGCGTAGTGGCACCCTGATTATGGTTGATGATGAACGTATGCCTTTAAAAGAAGGTGAAGTTCCACAAATGAAATCGGTACGCTTCCGTACACTTGGTTGTTACCCACTTACGGGTGCAGTGGAGTCAACGGCAAATACCTTACCTGAAATTATCCAAGAAATGTTGCTTGCAACCAGCTCTGAACGTCAAGGTCGTATGATTGACCATGATGAGGCGGGCTCGATGGAGAAGAAAAAGCAAGAAGGTTATTTCTAACTGTTGATAAATCTCTCCCCTTGCGCAGCAGTGCTGCTCATCTTTTTCTAAGAGAGGAGAAAAGCCCTTCTTTTGTAAAGGGGAAAGTCTCCCTTAACAAAGGGAGATTTAGAGGGATTAAAGAGATTAAAACCGATTTCTAAAGAATATGTGGAGTTTTGAGCAATGTCTCATCAATCAGAACTGATTAGCCAAGATATCTTGGGCTATCTAAAACAACATGAAAATAAAGACTTATTGCGTTTTCTGACTTGCGGTAACGTCGATGATGGTAAGTCAACTTTAATTGGTCGTTTGCTTTACGATTCAAAATTGATTTATGAAGATCAATTGCAAGCAGTAACTCGTGACTCTAAAAAAGTCGGTACGACAGGCGATGCACCTGACTTAGCACTCCTTGTCGATGGTCTACAAGCTGAGCGTGAACAGGGCATTACCATTGATGTGGCTTATCGTTATTTTTCAACTGAAAAGCGTAAGTTCATCATTGCTGATACACCAGGGCATGAGCAATACACGCGTAACATGGCCACTGGTGCGTCAACCTGTGATCTTGCGATTATCTTGATTGATGCACGTTATGGTGTACAAACTCAGACGCGTCGCCATACTTATATTGCAAGCTTACTTGGTATTAAGAACATTATTGTTGCGATTAACAAAATGGACTTGGTTGAATTTTCTGAAGCGCGCTTCAATGAAATTCAGACAGAGTATGCAGGTTTTGTGGCGCAATTGGGTGACCGTAAGCCAAACAACATTATCTTTACGCCTATTTCAGCATTGAATGGTGATAACGTTGTCAATAAATCACCAAATACGCCATGGTATACAGGCGAAACGTTGATGGGTACGCTTGAGTCTGTGGAAATTAACCGCAGTTCAGTGACCAACGATTTCCGTTTCCCTGTGCAATATGTGAACCGTCCAAACCTCGACTTCCGTGGTTTCTGCGGTACGGTTGCGTTGGGTGATGTATCGGTAGGTGACAAAATCGTGGCTTTACCATCAGGCAAGTCGTCGACGGTTAAAGAAATCGTTACTTATGATGGGAACTTAGAGTGTGCCGTTGCAGGTCAAGCAGTAACGTTGACGCTGAATGACGAAATTGATATTTCGCGTGGTAACGTGCTTGTACGTGCGGATCAAGCTGCGCCAGAAATTTCACGTTCGGTCAATGCCACTGTGGTTTGGATGGCAGATCAACCGCTGGTGATTGGTAAGTTGTATAACTTAAAAGTGGGTACGCAAACTGTTCCTGCAAAAGTCACTGCAATTAACTACCGTACCAATGTCAATACATTGGAAAAGGTACAAGTCGATAGCCTTGAGCTGAATGCCATTGCTAATGTCACCGTTGAGTTTGATGCGCCTGTCGTATTTGATCGATACCAAGACAGTCGTTATACAGGTTCGTTTATCTTCATCGACCGTTTAAACAACGTGACGATTGGTGCGGGTATGGTGGAAGAGTCTGTGGAATGGTCTGCGCATAGCAACCCTGTCACAGCGGAAGACCGTGCTGCACGTTTAGGTCAAAAACCTGCTGCGGTAACTGTCTCTGCGAAAGCTCTAGAAAATGCACAAGTACTTGAAAACTTGTTAATTCAACAAGGTGTGGTTGCGATTGCGAAAGCAGGTCTAACTGCTGATCAGGTTGCACTAGTACGTGAAACAGGTGTGGTTGTGGTGACTGACCTTGTCGATGGTACAGATGTCGCATTCACTCAAGATGCGGTTGAAGAGCTGGCTGATAAAATTGTTGAATTGGTTCGTCTGTAACTGATTGAGCGAATTTGAAAAGGAACCCACCGTAAGGTGGGTTTTTTATTGAAAAAATTAAAAAATAGTGGTAATAATGCATGAAAAATAAACGAGTTTAGTTAAATGTTTAAAAGTTTGATATTGAAAAATTTCAGAAATTTTGAGCAGATAAATATTGAATTAAAAGATAAAAATATAATTTTAGGAATGAATGATGTTGGAAAAAGTAATTTATTACATGCTTTGAGATTGGTCTTTGATAAGAAGATAAGATTAGAAGAAATACATTCTACTGATTTTCATAATAAAAATGATAGAAATCCAATTGAAATTATTGTTGGGTTAGATATATCCCAGCCTGAAAAAGAAGATGTCCAAAAACTTAAAGCTAGAGCACATGAAGCTGTAACGCAAGAAGAATCTGAAGTTTTTTATATCAAACTAATAATAGAAAATAGAAAGGAATATTAAAACAGTTTTTTTGGGGAGATGAACTAAGTGCTTTAAAAGAAATAAAGGGTAAGGGGGTTAATTATTTAATTTTAGATGATGTATTTAGTGTGATTTATATTCCGTCACATGTTGAAACTTTAAAAGTCTTTAGTGATATAAAAAAAGAGGTATTAAAAGATATAGTTTTAACTGAAGATGATTCAATATTAAAAGTTGAAATTAAAGATAACTTTGAAAATATAAATGAAAATATTCAAAAATTAACATCTGTTAGTAGAATAGAAGAAGAAATTAATCAAAATTTGAAAATTTTTGATGAAACATATAAAGTGAAAATAACTTCACAATCAATAGTTGATGACTTATATAAGCAACTTAGAATTTATACCATAGAAAATGATCATGATCATTTGTATCCAGCTTCTGGGGATGGTAGGCAGAAAAAGATAATGTATGCCATGTTACATTATTTTTTAGAGAAAGAAGCTATTAAAAAAATTCCCATCTTAATTCTAGAAGAACCAGAAAATCATTTATTTTTAAGTGCGCAAATAGACTTATCTAGAACATTATTTGATGATTTAAATATTAAGTATATTTTTTGTTCAAGTCACTCATCTGAGTTACTGTATCATATTGATATTGATTGTAATTTGGTTAGATTGTATCGCCAGAAAAATATGCCCTTAAGAAAAACTATCAGTAGCTCGGCACAGATAAGTAGTGAATATCATAATCTAAAAAAGATGTATGCTGAGGGGCTCAGTAAAGGATACTTTGCGGATTGTGTTTTATTGGTTGAAGGATATTCGGAAAAACTTTTGTGTGATTCTATTTTAAGTTGTGTACTCAGTAAAAACCAGTTTCAAAAACTGTATGTTTTACCAGTACTTGGTACAAATTTTAAACCATATAGAGATTTACTTAAAAAACTGGGAATCAAGATTATTGTTCGAACGGATAATGATATATATAAGAATGATATTTATGGATTAAAACGCTGCTTAAAAATAGTTAATAAGAACCTTACTGAGATCATTCCTGAAGAGCTAAAAGGTAGGAAAGATGAAGGTGAAATAATTTTGAATAAGAAGAAGAAAGATCTACACAAGCACTTTCAACCTTTAATTGAGAATCTCAAACTGGAACATGATATATTTTTGGCTGAAATTGATTTAGAAAATGATATTGTAAATGCTTTATTAGATGAGGGAATAAGTGATTGTTCGCTTAATGGGGAAGTTGTTGATTTAGAGGAGTTGAAGTCAGAACTTCAATATAAAAAATGGCACAATATGTTTTTATTTTTAGAAGAAAATGAAGAACTATTTGAAATAATATTCAAAAATTCAAGATTTGATTTTTTAAAAGAAGTAAAAGCATGCCTAGTTTAGATTTTACATTGGAACAACAGAGAATATTAGATTGTACTTCGGAAAATATAATTGTTTCAGCTTGTGCTGGATCTGGAAAATCTTCTACATTAGTTGAAAAAGCAAAAAGGGAAATATTGCTAAGTCGTCCATGGAAGAAATTGGCAGTACTTACGTTTACAAATAAATCTAAAGATGATTTGATTTCTAAAGTAAATCATCCATCAATTATCATTACAACATTTCATAGTTTTATTTTTGAAAATTTATTCCCATTTGATCCTCAAGTAAGTGATCAATTAAAAGAAATGTTCCGTGTAGAGGCTGATAATTATACTAAGTGGTTAGATATCTTATATAATAAAAAAACTATAGTTGGCTCGAAAGGAAAGAGTGACTTTGTATTAGAACATGCTATAAAACTTTGTAATAAGAAAAATGTACAACACTTTTTTAAATCTAAATTTCATGCAATTTATGTTGATGAAGCACAGGATAATAATATTCAACAATATCAATTGATTGAGTTTTTTATAAGATTAGGTATTAAGATTTTAATGGTAGGTGACGCAAACCAAACATTATATGGATTTAGAGGAGCTTGTTCTAATACTTTTACTCGCTATGTTCATGATAATAGATTCAGTAGTTACGACCTAAAACAAAACTTTAGATGTCATCATATCATTAATAGAATTGCTAACTCCTATAGTTTTCCTGATGAACATGTATATGAAGAGAATATGGGATATTTTGTAATAAATATTAATATGCTAAATCAAGTTGTTGAAAAGTTAGTAGATGAGTCCATTGTTTTTTTGAAAAAGACTAATTATGAATTATCAGATCATGATGGTAAATTTTCTATTCTAAAAGATATTTCTTTTTCTCCTGATTTAGATGTTATGGTTAAAAAAATAGTAATTTGTCTTTTGAAAATTAAATTCAAAGAAAACTATTTTATGTATAACTTTTTAGACGAATTACAAATAGATATTGAGAAATTTAAAAAAATGAAATAGATTTTTTTAGAAACTGTGTAGAAAAATATATTTATGAAAATGGTAATTCATTGGATGGTGCTTTGAGTTTAATAGGTTTTGCAGAATTGAATAATCAGATTTGTGAAACGTACAGCTCTTTAAGCCAATTAGAGGAAACAAAAAACTTTTTTCAAAATACAAATAAGCATGTAACTATGACTATTCATTCTTCGAAGGGACTGGAATTTGATAACGTTATCCTAAAAAAAGATGATCTTTATCATAATGGAGTACTTCAGAAAAATAACTTTTATGTGAGTATGACTCGTGCTAGAAGTCGTGTTTTAGTAATTTTATGATTCTTAAAAAATTAATAAACTCTAATTTTTAGATTCATATTTTAGCTAATCGAATCACAATAAGTTAACTTTCTTTATGAAACAGCTTTTTCAGCTTATTCACATAGCGTTTAAATGGCCAAGTAAACTGCTTCACAAAACTGTTTGGAATTTTATAGCCGACTGTGCCATATACACTGGCCAAATGATTAGGCATATAAATCGATTTAAAAATCACGTCATAAAGCGGAATAAAGGCTGCATAATTTTTATCAATCGCAGGCTTTTCAGAAGAATGATGCCAGTGATGAAATTCAGGTGTTGCGATCAGCCAGCGCAGATAGGGAAAGCGGAAACGCACGTTGGAGTGAATAAAAATGGCATGGAAAGAAATAAAGACCAAATAAGCAAAGACCGCAGAGGTATGAAAACCTAACAGAAAAATTGGTAAGGTTGCGATAAAACGGGTCATTAACACTTCAACAATGTGTAAGCGTGAAGAGGCTAGCCAGTCCATTTGTTCGGTTGAATGGTGAATGGCATGAAAGCGCCATAAAAAATTCACTTCATGCATCGCACGGTGTAACCAATAGGTGGTGAAGTCCACCACGATCAATAGTTCAATAAACTGCAACCAAATTGGCTGTGCCTGCACATAAGGCACAATCGGGTTATTGGGAATATGCGTGATCCAATACTGAATCGGCATGACCGTTAAAAACGAAAAAAGCTGAATGCCAATATGGCTAAACATGAAATATTTCATGTCTGTGACCCAGCCAACGCGCAGAATTTTCTGTTCAGTGTTCTTTGCAAAGAATCCTTCAAGCGGTATAAAGACTAAAGTAAGGATAATTAGCGTAATAACGAAATAATCAAAACCTGCATAAAAGGGTAGGGCTGGCAATGTCGGTGCTTTGATCAGTCCACAGCCTAAAATAGCTGCTAAAATGGTGATACACAAACCATAAAAACCATATTTATTCTGTTTAATGATCGCACTATAGGTACCAAAACCAGCACTAACGACGATACCGAACAGTAGGGTGTAGTAGAAAACATCATAGTGTTTGCTATATAGCGGGCGTAGTTCTGGTGTGGTGAGCACAGTGGGGAATAAAAAACATAAAGCAGCAAAAATACCCAAAAAGCCTAAGGAAACAGAAAGAAATGCACTGATCTTGCCTTGCCCAGCATTGAGTTGTAGGTTTTCAAATTTTTTTCTAAGTTGATCTGTCATTTTAATTTAATTCTGAATTTTAGGAGTTTTGTCAGAGTTCACTTGAGGGGGGGGAACGTGAAAACAGAGGTTAAATTTTAGCGGTATTGCAACTGTTCAGCAATCTTATCTAAAAATATCAAGTAATCCTTCACGGTTATCCATTTGATTTTGAATTTTGATGTTCTATTTCAGGGCTGGAGGTTGCAATCATTAAAAAATTAACTAAGATATATCTTTGTAATTTAAAGTTGTATCTTATTTATGTCTAAAGCACAAAAAGTTGAACCCTTCGCTGATTTGGAAATAGCGCCAGTGTTACGTAAGCAGCGCCTATTTGAAGCGGGTCAGATGAAACTTTTAGCCTTACATCTCATTTCATTTGCACCTAAATATGGCTATGACCTCATTAAAGAGGTGGGTGAAATTGTGGGAGGGGGTTATTGCCCAAGTGCAGGAACGATCTATCCCACCTTGAATTATTTGGAAGAGCAACAGTTTGTTCAGGTCGCGTTAGATGATGCTCAACGCAAGCAATACCGGATAACGGCCTTGGGGGTGGGGCAACTTGGGGCTGAGCAAGCAAGTGTGGAAAAGATTTTATCTCGTTTTGATACGCGTAAACAGATTCAAAATAATGAACAATATCTTGATATTAAACGTGCGATGGAAAACCTCAAAGCTTCTTTAAAGCTCAAGATCCAATACAGTGAGCTGAGCCCTGAACAAATTCGTGCTATTGCAGAACAAATCGATCAAGCAGCAGTGAATATTGCACGTCTCTAGGAAAACAGAATGAAACAACATACTTATGAAGTCACACTCAAACACATTGCAGATGCTCAAGGCAACCCGTCGACCTATACTGATACTTTGAGTTTTAACACCTATAACCACGACGATATTTTTAAAGTGTTACAGGTGATTCAAAACAGTCAAATGCTGGATGATGAAGCAGCGAAATCATTTGCTGTTGGTTTAAAGCTCTTTAGTGAGGTGATGCTGGAGCATAAACACCTTCCACTCTTTAAAGACTTTATGCCACATTTTGGGCAGTTTATGAAAGCTTTAAAACAAACCGTTAAAACGCAAAGCCAAAGCTAATTTTTATTTACTCAGGTCGATTATGTTCAACACGCTCCCCAAAATTCATATCAAACATTTAAATTGGTTAATGCCTTTATTGCTTTCAGGTCTGATGAGTGGGTCTATTTCTGGTTTTAACTTACTGCTAAATAAAGGCTTAGTGCATAATTTCTTCCATCTGTGGCTCAAAAGCTGGAGCTTATCTTGGTTGATTGCATTTCCTCTAATTATGGTGTTTTTGCCTTTGGTTCGTAAATTTCTAATGCAGTTTGTGTCTTTGCCTGATCAGCCACGCAACTGAATACCTGTGTTTTTCATCTGGCCCTAATCGTTCTACGTAATGTTTGAGAGGGATGTCGAGTGCAGTTGCATTGATGTCGCAGCTTGCTTTTTTTATCAATAATCAGCGCTATCACGCAGCAAAATAGGCTGCAGACTATACATAAGTACGGTGTTCTTCATTTCAATTTATTTCTATGATCAAATAGGTCTATGAAACTTGAAAAATATCGCAAGAGTTAGGAATAAATCATGTCACAAACAACGATGCAACAGGTCATTATTACAGAGCCGGGTGGTGTGGATAAGCTGGCATATGAAACAGTGACTATCCCTGAAGCAAAAGCAGATGAGGTTCTGGTTAAGGTCCATGCGTTTGGTATTAACCGTCCAGATATTTTACAGCGTCAAGGTTTATATCCAATGCCGCCTGGGGTAACACAAGTGCCGGGGCTTGAGGTTGCAGGTGAGGTCGTTGCAATTGGAGCTGAAGTTACCCAGTTTAAATTAGGCGATAAAGTTTGTGGTTTGACCAATGGTGGTGGTTATGCAGAGTATTGTGTGGTTCCACAAAGCCAAACTTTACATATTCCAGAAAATGTAAGCTTTGTGGAAGCGGCGGCTATTCCTGAAACTTTTTTCACGGTCTGGGCGAATGTGTTCCAAATGGGTAAAGCCAAAGCAGGGGAAGTGGTGTTGGTACATGGTGGAACCAGTGGTATTGGCACCACGGCACTCATGCTATGTAAAGCATTGGGCATTAAAACCTTTGCAACCGTCGGCAGCGATGAAAAAGTACAAGCTATTGCGAATTTGACAGATGCCATCAATTATAAAACCCAAGACTTTGAACACGAGATCAATGAGAAAACGGATAATGCGGGTGTTGATGTTATTTTAGATATGGTGGGTGCACCGTATTTAGAAAAGAATTTGAACTTGCTCCGCCGCGATGGACGTTTGGTTTATATTGCCTTTTTAGGTGGTGCAAAAGCCAAAGAGGTTAAGTTGGGGCAAATTATGATGAAGCGCTTAACCATCACGGGTTCGACCATGCGTGCACGAAATACGGCTGAGAAGGCTGAGATTGCACAAGGTTTACAAGATCATGTAGCACCACTATGGGCCAAAGGCCAGTGCTTGCCAATGATTTATCAAACTTTTGAGTTCGATCAGATTCAAGCAGCGCATGCGTGCATGGATACGGGTGAGCACGTGGGTAAAGTTGTGGTAAAAATTCTGTAATATTTCTATAGTATAAAAAGTAGAGCTGACCTAGTGTCAGCTTTTCTTTTGTCTAAAATTTTCCAAAAAATAAAAATAATGTACTGAAAACAGAAAATAATTTCACAAAGATTAAAAAATGATAACTGTTCGACACAACCTGTCAAAACCGTGGTGTAAATTTGCAACTAAATTTAAACCTAACAAATTTACGTGGTTTTAAATGAAAAATAAAACAGAAAAGAGGGTTGTCATGAAAATTTTATCGACATCATATACACATGCACATGGTTTCCGTGCGCTCAAGCGCTTGCATAAGGCGGTTATCTATAATAGTGTTTTACCTGATGAGTTACACAAGTTGTATAAAGCCTTAATTCATTTTGAGCGCTATATAGAGCGATTAGCGCATCAGCAAACCGCTGTAAAGAAGAAGAAATCTAACAAACATTGATCACTTTTGTTGACAAAAACATGACATAGCTTGAAAGCTGACCGTTTGTCTTTTACTTAATATTATTCAGTGATTTATATTGAATATAATGCTTAGGCATTTAACTATAAATAAAGACACAACATTGATTGTGCAGCGAGGGCAATATGAAGCGTAAAGCTTCAACACATGAACGCCTTGCGGAGCGTTTAGCAAATATTTTGACTAAATTAAATACTGGGTATCAATTGGGGGTTGCAGAACTAGCACATGAATTTCAGGTGAGTACGCGAACAATAGAGCGAGATTTTGATCGTCTCAATACGTATTTGCCTTTACTTCAAGATGAATATACCAAGAAGTACTTTTTAGATCCTGTTTATCTTGGGCGCTTTAAGCTACAAGACATTCAGAACTTTGCGCAGCTTTCTGGGATCAGTGAGCTCTATCCATCTCTAGATATGTCTTTTCTACGTGGCCTGCTTGATGAGCGAGCGAATCAAGTGTTCTCTGCCAAAGGTTATTATTATGAAAATGCACAGCAATTTGCTGAACATTTTCAGGTTTTTGCGGGCGCGATTCATAAGCGTCAAAAAATCAGTTTTATTTATAATGATCGTTTGCGCCATGTTGACCCGTATCGTTTAATTCATCATCAGGGAAGTTGGTATTTGGCTGCAGCTGTAGCTGATGAATTACGTGCTTATCGTTTAAGTAAAATAGATCAAGTGGTTGTACATGAGTCGGAGCTTTTCGAACACCATTTAGAAGTTTTGACCCAATTAGAGCTCAGTGAGGGGATTTGGTTTGCAAAGCATAAGCAAACGGTGAAAATATCGGTTCGGCCTGAAGTTGCCTTATATTTTAAGCAACGTTTGTTATTGCCAGAGCAACAAATCGTACTAGAAGATGTATCGGGTGGTTTATTAATTGATTGTCAAATTTGCCATGAAATGCAACTTTTACCTTTGGTGCGTTATTGGATTCCATACATTAAAATTATTGAGCCAGCTCATTTTCAAGAAAAATTAGAACAAGATCTGCAACATTATTTATTACCACCCTTATCGTGATAAACGAATGAGATATTATTTTTAAGAGAGTCAATGTGCTCTCTTTTTTGTGCATTGCATTATGCTTTTTCTGTAGGCATAAAAAAACCAGCTTAACGCTGGGTTCTTTATATGCACCATACTTAGAAGTATAAGAATGGTGCCCGAGGCCAGACTCGAACTGGCACGCTTTGTGGGCGGGGGATTTTAAATCCCCTGTGTCTACCGATTTCACCACTCGGGCTTTAACAAGATGGAGGCGGAGGTCGGAATCGAACCGGCGTCCACGGAGTTGCAGTCCGCTGCATGACCACTCTGCCACCCCGCCGCGTCTTGTTGATGCGTATATTAGCAAGCTCTGAAAAAAAAACAATAGTGCTTTCATTCGTATGCGCATAAAAACAGCATATAGCGAAAAATATTTAAAATTATCATGTATTATGTGCAAAATTGATTCATATCAACACTTGGAGATGTGCCGTGACATTAGTTTTAGATGGTCGTGCATTGGCAAAAAAAATTGAAGCTGACTTGTTAACTCGCGTTGAAGCGCTCAAAGCAAAATCAGGTCGTACCCCAATTCTTGCGACTATTTTGGTGGGTGACGATGGTGCATCTGCAACTTATGTACGTATGAAAGGAAATGCCTGCCGTCGTGTTGGTATGGACTCACTTAAAGTTGAACTTCCAAAAGAGACCACCACTGAACAATTGTTGGCAGAAATTGAAAAACTGAATGCAAATCCTGATGTTCACGGTATTTTGCTTCAACATCCAGTGCCTGAACAAATTGATGAGCGTGCATGTTTTGATGCAATTTCTCTTGCAAAAGATGTGGATGGCGTAACGTGTCTTGGTTTTGGTCGTATGGCCATGGGTGAAGCAGCATATGGTTCTGCGACACCTGCAGGTATTATGACTATTTTGCAAGAAAACAATATCGAAATTGCTGGAAAGCATGCTGTTGTTGTAGGACGTTCTGCAATTTTGGGTAAGCCAATGGCTGCGATGTTACTTCAAGCCAATGCGACCGTAACGATCTGCCACTCACGTACTCAGAACTTAGCTGACTTTGTGAAACAAGCCGATATTATCGTGGGTGCGGTTGGTAAGGCAGAATTGATTCAAAAAGATTGGATCAAACAAGGTGCAGTGGTTGTTGATGCTGGTTTCCATCCACGTGATGGTGGTGGTGTAGGCGACATTCAATTGGTCGGTATTGAAGAAGTGGCTTCTGCGTACACACCTGTTCCAGGTGGTGTTGGCCCAATGACGATTACGACACTAATTCGTCAAACAGTTGAAGCGGCTGAGAAAGCTTTAGGTTAATTTTTATAAGACTCTAAAATCAGTTTTATGATGGTTTGGGAGTCGTGACATCGTCATTTGCTGTTGTTCGAGGCCGGACTAAATTTGATAAAAATGTTTCTGCGAAGCATTAAATAAATGATGATTTCAGTCGAGTTCAGCAAATGGCAATGGTTTTGCCTACTTTTGTCGAAACAAAAGTAGGTCGAACCGAAGGTTATGCATATCATGCGTCTTAATGTGTAAGACTCCGTCGTGCGTTTATTAAAAAATTCTACAAATATAAAATGTCCATGAGCTGTACTTTCCAATTCCCTAAAGCCCCAGATCATTTACTTCAAGCCCTGCATGAAGTGATTCCACAGTGTGAATTGCTTGCGCAGCAGCTTCCTGAAACATCTATTTCCTTGTGGCTCATTCCTCCTGTATTTCCAACCGATAAACTGGATGATGAAATCATTCGCCGTATTTGGAATGAAACGCCATATTGGATCTTTTGTTGGGCTTCAGGCCTAGCCATGGCGCAGTGGTTACTGGCAGAGCCTCATCATGTCAAAGATAAGGTGGTGTTGGATTTTGGCGCAGGTTCAGGTGTAGTGGCGATTGCAGCCAAAATGGCGGGTGCAAAACGTGTGATTTGTTGCGATATTGATGCAGTTAGTTTAGATGCTTGCCGTGCCAATGCGGAACTCAATAACGTAGAGCTAGAGTATTTGGATGATTTATATCAATCGGGACTAGTTGATGTTCTATTGGCTGCCGATGTTTTATATGACCAATGCAATCGTTTCTTTTTAGATGAGTTTTTAAAGTTTGCACCTGAGGTTTGGGTGGCAGATAGCCGTGTTAAAAATTTTAGTCATCCGCAATACATAAAGCTTGATGAGCGTAGTGCCACAACTTGGCCAGATCTAGATGAGTCACTAGAGTTTCGCAATGTGAGTTTTTATCGAACGTTGAATGTTCAAAAAGGGCACTAAGCCCTTTTTATATATCAGAAGGTCTTAAGAGCACGTATAGCGTACAACATGTAGTGTGCTTGGTCGTGCTTCAAGTGACTCGCGTGTTGCAAAGTTTTCACCTTGGTGTAAGTCGGGTGTATTGCTTAATCCAAAAGTGGCACGGCTTTGACCAATTTGGCGGCCATATTCGGGAACATCTGCTGCAGTATTAGGAATTTCATTAATACTTAAAATCGCCAATTTATAATTCTTTTGTGAGCCTAAAACCTTTTGGCAAGCACGTTGTAATTTGTTTTCATCGAGTTGCTGATTTTTACGAGCAGCAAGCGTATAAGCAAGGGTAGCGCTCGACGCTGATTGATGTTCAATTTGATAGCCAATATTGCCATTGTATTGGCGAGGCGTGCTTTGACATGCAGATACTGCTAAAACGATACAGCTTAAGCCTAAAAGTTTATACGTATTTTTCATATAAAAAGTTCCTAACATTATTCTTGTTCTTAGTATGCCATACACAGGTGTAATTCACGATATTTCAATCAATCAAGTTTCGGTAAAAAAATTGATCAAACATAAAAAAATGCCTTCATTCGAGAAGGCATTTTTTATGTTTAGCTTCTTAACTTACATGCTTACTTTAAGCATCAATGATCGGTAATCATGCTGTGCTTTTTGGTGTCTTTCATAAAGATGTAAGTCAGTAGGGATAAACCAATCATGAAGGTGATGTAGTAAAAGAAGTAGTTTTCATGTCCTGCATTTTTAAAGCTCAACGCCACAAGTTCTGCTGTACCACCAAAGATAGTATTGGCAATCGCATAAGGCAGGGCAACCCCTAGTGCACGAATATGTGCTGGAAAGAGCTCTGCTTTGACTACGGCATTAATTGCGGTATAACCCGTTACAATTACCATACCGCTCATACATAGCATAAATGCGGTTGTTGGGCTGCTGGTTGAACCTAGACCGTTGAAAATTGGAATTGTGAAGAGTACGCCCAATACACCAAAAGTGATCATAATTGGTTTACGACCAATTTTATCAGACAGTGCACCCACAACAGGCTGTAATAGCATGAAGACAAAGATTGCTGCTGTGGTGATTTCTGTTGCTGTAGTTTTCTCAAAACCTGAGGTGTTAACCAAGTATTTTTGTAAATACGTAGTAAAGGTGTTAAATGCCAGTGTTCCACCCGCAGTCAGCATAATCACAGTG
Organism: Acinetobacter sp. TYF_19; assembly: GCF_043105125.1. NCBI lineage: Bacteria > Pseudomonadati > Pseudomonadota > Gammaproteobacteria > Moraxellales > Moraxellaceae > Acinetobacter > Acinetobacter sp. TYF_19. The sequence continues at coordinate 44,115 of NZ_JBICLH010000061.1, read as the reverse complement.
AACGCTTGCTTTGGATATTTAGTAAATAAAGCAAGTGCACTTGATTTTGGGCCGCCATTTTTAGCTTGTTCCTGTGCATCTTTTGAAGATTGGGTTTCAACCAAACCACGACGAATCCAGAACACCACAATGGCAAGTACAGCACCAATGAAGAAGGGAATACGCCAGCCCCATTCAGATAACTGTGCTTCGCTCATGGTGCGTTGTAAAATGATCAACACACACAGCGCCAAGAGCTGACCAGAAATGAGGGTCACATACTGAAAACTAGAGAAGAAACCACGATGGTTTTTACCAGCCATTTCCGTTAAATAGGTTGCGCTTGAACCGTATTCTCCACCGACACTTAAACCTTGCAATAAACGGGCAAAAAGCAATAAGGCAGGTGCGAGCATACCCACACTGGCATAGGTGGGTGCACAAGCAATAATCAAAGATCCCACACACATTAAAGATACAGACAGGGTAAGACCTGATTTACGTCCTTTACGGTCTGCATAAATGCCCATGATCCACGCGCCAATAGGACGCATCAGGAAGCCTAGTGCAAAGACGGCAGCAGCTTGTAAAAGTTTTACCGTGTCATCCCCTTCAGGGAAAAACTGTGGCGCGAAATATAAGGTAAATGCGGCATAGACATACCAGTCATACCATTCAACTAAGTTGCCAGCTGAACCACCGAGAATCGATTTTAAGCGGGTCTTTTTATCGATGCTTACTGGAGCAGCTTGGGGAGATAGATCAGTCACAAAAATTTCCCAAAGAGAAGTTCGGAAAATACATCTTTTAACTTTTTTAAGTAGAAAAAGTTAAAACAATATATTTTAAGATTAAACAAAAAATTCTGTTTCGTTATACGCCCCTTATCCTTGGACTTCATTCGACTTTAGTCTAAATGTTGGTATGATTTATATGCTGTTAAGTTTTTCTAATGAATATCTTTATTTTAATGGGAAATTATCATTTTACTTATCTAAAACAAACTCTTGTGATTTTTTAATGTGTGAATAGTCAATTAAAATACAAGAGGTTATAGTGCTTTTTTATTTTATGGTGAATGTTGATTTTTAGAAAAGAAAGTGTTTTTTAGCTTGGAAATTAGTCGATTTTTCACTGAATAGTCAAAATTAAAAATTAAATTGTAAAAATAGATACGGTTATTAATTTATTTAGATTAACGAATTTTCTCTGATTTGACTGGCTTTGGAATATGACAAGGTTGGATTTTGATGTTAAGTTTAGCGTGAAGAACAAAAATAACACAATAACTCAACGAGAGAGGTGGATATGCAAGACACAGATGCCATTTATGATATTGCCGTTGTGGGCGCGGGCATCAATGGGGTGGGCATTGCAAATGACGCTGTAGGGCGCGGTTTAAGTGTTTTCGTCTGCGAAAAAGATGATTTAGCCAGTCATACGTCTTCAGCCAGTAGCAAGCTCATTCATGGTGGATTGCGTTATCTCGAACAAAAAGAATTTCGTTTGGTGCGTGAAGCGCTATTAGAGCGTGAAGTACTGTTAAAAAAAGCCCCACATTTGATCCATCCTATGCGTTTTATTATGCCGCATTTACCTTATTTGCGTCCTGCGTGGTTGATTCGTTCAGGCTTGTTTATCTATGACTATTTGGCAAAACGAGAAACATTAGAGGGCTCGGAGCTTGTTCATTTTAATCTCGATAGCCCGTTAAAAGACACCATTAAGCGTGGTTTTGAATATTCGGACTGTACTGTAGATGATGCGCGTTTGGTGGTGGTTAATGCAATCCAAGCACATGAGCTGGGGGCTCAAATTCGAACACAAACGCGATGCGTTTCTGCGGTTCAGCAGGAGGGTGTGTGGTGTCTAACCTTAGAGCATCAAAAACAACACTATCAAATTAAAGCTCGAAGCTTAGTCAATGCAACGGGTGCATGGGTCACAGATTTTATTCAACAACAACTGTTCCAGACACCAAAGGCGGGTATTCGATTGGTTCAGGGCAGTCATATCATTGTGAAGCGTATATACCCTGAGCAGCATGCATTTATTTTGCAAAATGACGATCAACGCATTGTGTTTGTGACTCCTTATTTAGATGAATACAGCCTGATTGGTACCACGGACGTAGAGTTTGAGGGGGATGCAAATCATGTCCATATCACCGAGCAGGAAACGGCTTATTTGATTGATGTGATTAATGACCATTTCAAGCTTCAATTACAGCAAGAAGATGTAATCTCAAGCTTTGCAGGTGTAAGGGCATTGTATGATGATGCAAGTACACAAGCCTCTAAAGTGACACGTGATTATGTACTGGCGATATCTAAACCTGTTGCGGATGAAGCACCATTATTATCTGTTTATGGTGGAAAGTTAACGACTTATCGAAAGTTGGCGGAAGCGGCTTTGCTACAGCTAAAACGTTATTTCCCACACATGAAGGCGGAATGGACGGCTGAGGCAAAACTCCCAGGTGCGGAAGGTTTTAGTTCAGTTGAGGTTTTATGTGCAGAGTTGATGCATGAAATCAAAGGGCTAGAGTCTCAAACAGCGCATCGTTGGGCAAACAGTTATGGTAGTCGAGTGTGGCATATGCTCGGTGAGAACAAAGATGTACAAACTTTAGGGCAGTCTTTTGGCCATGGTTTGTATCAGCAAGAAGTGGATTATGTGGTGAAACGTGAGTGGGCCATCAGCAGTGAAGATATTTTAAAACGCCGGACTAAGCTGTATTTAAAATTTGATGTACTAGAAACTCAAGCTTTAGACCTCTACTTGCAGGATTTACACCTGCGTCGTCTGCAAGAGGATGCTGCATAGTATTGATTGTGTCAGGTTACAGTTGATTTCGTTCTATTAAAAAAGCCGCTATTGCGGCTTTTTTAGATTTAAACTTTGATACCGCCGAGCTGTTTACAGTCTACAGGTGTCTTCCATTTTACAGCCGTTCCCCCCAAACGACTGGGCGAACAATACGCCAAGGCCAAAAGCCAAAACGTTGGCTGGCATTGTAATTATTGACGACGTAACATCGACTTGATTGTGCACGTTCAGCAAAACGCGGATAGAGTTCAACCACGCTGCCATAAGTGCCCTTAGCGACTTTGCTGAGCTTTTGATTTCAAAATTGAGTTGAATCCGGTGTGCCTTTGATTGCGCAAATATGAAGTTGTGGTTACTTCTGTGTAAGCCATGTCTAGCGTGATAAATTTTTGTTGAGTTATAAAGTTTTAAAATTATAAAGAGATTAAAAAAAAAGACCGCTTACGCGGTCTTTTTTTGCTTAATTTAAAGATTAAGCAGATTGCTTAACAGCATCTAAAAGTTCGTTTTGACGAGCTTTAAGTGCAGCTGGTAGGCGTTCACCAAGTTTGTCGAATAGTTCAGTGTGGCTTTCAAGCTCTTTGATCCATTGATCTTTGTCTTGAGAAGTCACAAGGTCAAACTGGGCTTTAGTGAAGTCAGAACCTGTCCAGTTCAACTGTTCATACGTTGGAACTAAACCAATTGGTGTTTCAACTGCATCAGCACGGCCTTCACAACGGTCAATGATCCACTCAAGAACACGCATGTTTTGACCGAAACCAGGCCATACGAAGTTGCCTTCAGCATCACGACGGAACCAGTTCACGTTGTAGATGCCCGGAAGTTTGTTGCCCGCAGCTTTAGCTTTTGCTGCTACTTCTTCACCAAGCTCTAACCAGTGAGAGAAGTAATCCGCCATGTTGTAACCCGCAAATGGAAGCATTGCGAATGGGTCACGACGAACAATACCTTGTTGACCAACAGCAGCAGCAGTTGTTTCAGAGCCCATAGTTGCAGCTTTGTAAACACCATCTACCCAGTCAAATGCTTCTGAAATTAGAGGCACTGTGTCCGCACGGCGACCACCAAAGATAAACGCTGAGATTGGAACACCCGCTGGATTTTCCCAGTCAGCATCAATAGAAGGACATTGACCTGCTGAAACAGTGAAGCGCGCATTTGGATGAGCCGCTTTTTCTGCGCCAGTGTGAGGCTGACCTTTCCAGTTAGTCAGGTTAGCAGGTGCTTCTTTAGAAAGACCTTCCCACCATACTTCACCGTTGTCAGTTACCGCAACGTTTGTATAAATCACGTCTTTGTGAAGTGTAGCCATACAGTTCGGGTTGGTCTTGGTATTTGTACCTGGCGCTACACCGAAGAAACCTGCTTCTGGGTTGATTGCGTATAAGCGACCGTCTTCACCTGGTTTGATCCAAGCAATATCGTCACCTACAGTTTCAATTTTCCAACCTTCGTAGCCTGCTGGTGGAATCAACATCGCGAAGTTTGTTTTACCACAAGCAGAAGGGAATGCCGCTGCGATGTAGTGTTTTTCACCTTGTGGATTAGTCACACCAAGGATCAGCATGTGTTCTGCTAACCAACCTTGTTGACGACCCATAGAAGACGCAATACGTAAAGCTAAGCATTTTTTACCTAACAATGCGTTACCGCCGTAACCAGAACCGTAAGACCAGATTTCACGTGTTTCTGGGTAATGCACGATGTATTTTTCAGGGTTGCAAGGCCATGCAACATCTTTTTCGCCATCAGCAAGCGGCGCACCAACAGTATGTACGCAAGGAATAAATTCACCGTCTGTACCAAGAACGTCATAAACAGCTTTACCCATGCGAGCCATTTTAGACATGCTAACTGCTACATATGGAGAGTCAGTTAATTCGATACCAATGTGCGCAATATGAGAACCCAATGGGCCCATAGAGAACGGTACTACATATAAAGTACGACCTGCCATTGAACCGTCAAACAAACCATTTAGGCGGGCACGCATTTCAGCAGGCTCTTCCCAGTTGTTTGTTGCACCAGCATCTTCTTGTTTTTCAGAGCAGATGTAAGTACGACCTTCAACACGAGCAACGTCAGAAGGATCAGAATTAGCAAGATAAGAACCAGGATGCGTTTCTTGGTTAAGCGCTTGCATTGTGCCGTTAGCGATCATCAAGTTGATATAACGTTGATATTCTTCTTCGCTGCCGTCACACCATTCAATTTTCGCTGGTTTTGTTAATTTTGCAATTTCTTCCACCCACGCAATAAGCTTAGGGTGACGAACGAATTCTGGTGCGTTCACTTGGGTCATGGTGAGGCCTATCTCAAATATGTACACGTTTGTACAAAGTACAATCTCAGCAATAAAATTTACTGCAGAGATGAAAAGATGAAAAAAAGTGGCTGTATTAAAGCATAATTTGATAAAAAAAATAAGACCAAAGGCGTATCTAAATTATGAACAGTTCGATGGGGTTGCTTCATTTTAACTATTAAAAAACAATAGTTTGGTTTGATTTTTTGCTTTTATTTTGTGTATTTATTATATTTATGAGGATTATTCATTTAAGATATTAGTATTAAAATCATGTATTTGCATTTATTTTGTGATTGAGATTTATTATTGATTAAATAAATGGTAGTCATTTGAATTTTACATAACAAAACTGTTAAGTGTTGAATATTTGGATAAAAATAGAGCAATTACTTCAAGTTTAGGTGCAAAATGTCAGAGCAACTCAAACCTTTATCACTTATTTATAATAAAAAATCAGGTTTTCATGCCGCAAATAAAGATGAAGTATATGAACAGTTGGTAGCAGATCTGAGTACCGCGGGTTTTGAAATACAGTCATTTGAGTTAAGTGAGTGCATGAACTTTGATCAGATGATGCAAGAGATTTTACTACGCCATCGTCAAGCGGAAAATGTAGGGGTCGTGGTTGCTGCAGGTGGGGATGGTACTTTAAATGCAGTTGCATCTAAATTGATGGGAACGGATATTCCCATGGGGATTTTGCCTCTAGGTACCTTTAACTATGTTGCGCGAGTGTTGAATATTCCGTTGGATTTATTAGAAGCGGCCAAAGCCATTAGTGAAGGGCAGCCACGTTCTGTACATGTGGCACAGTTCAATCAACATATATATCTGAACAATGCCAGTTTAGGGCTTTATCCTTTATTTATTCAAAAAAGAGAACAGTTTAATAAGCATTTTGGACGTTTTCCATTGCATGCGTATACCTCGGCATTGGATGTTCTCATCCGCGACCGTAAAGAGTTAAAACTTGAAATGGAAGTCGATGGACAGCGCTATCCAGTGAAAACGCCATTGATTTTCTTTGGCAATAATCAACTTCAACTGGCTGAAATGAAACTACGTATTGCCGAGGCGGCGGAAGCAGGCAAAGTGGCGGGCGTGGTAGTAGCAAAAAGTGATAAGCGGACTTTGTTCAAGACCTTATGGCAGATGATTAAAGGCAATTTGGATCAGGCTTCCGATGTCTATAGCTTTGCAGCAGATGAAGTGATTGTTCATTCAAAGCGTAATAAGCTCACGGTTGCGGTAGATGGAGAAATTGTCACGATGACACCACCGCTGAAAATTACAGTACGTAAGCATGCGCTGAATATCATGGTTCCCGCATGATTTTACATTTGTCAGATTTACACTTTGGGACCGAACGTGAAGCCTGTTTGCAGGCCATTCGTCAGTTATGTGAGGAGCATTCTTTTGAAGCAGTGGTGGTCAGTGGGGACTTGACCCAACGTGCGCGGTTTATTCAATTTTATGCTTGTCGGCAGTTTTTAGACAGTTTAAAGCTGCCGTATTTGGTGGTGCCGGGGAATCATGATATTCCGCTGTACCATGTGTGGAATCGTTTTTTCAGCCCTTTTGCACGTTATCAACTGTTTTTTGGGGGGATGGAAAACACCTTAGAAACTGAACATTTTTATGTCATTGGAGTGAATAGTATTCGTCGGCGCTACCATACGCGAGGGCATATTTCACTGAGCCAAATTCAAGAGATTGACCAGAAGTTGCAGCAAGCACCTGCATACAAAATTAAACTGATCGCCGCGCATCAGCCTTTTTATACTCCACCAGACCATAGTCATGGTGTGAAAGACTGTCCAATGCTTGGTCGTATTGCGTTGGAGCAATGGATCCAACATGGTTTAAATGGACTGTTACATGGGCATTTACACCACGCTGCCGTTTATGATTTGAATCAGATTTATCAACTTGGGGTATCGCATCCAGTGCTGGATATTCATGCAGGAACGGCAACGTCTTATCGTTTACATGCGGGCTTGCCCAATAGCTTGAATATTATTTTACCGAATGCCGATGTACAACATTTGAGCTTTAACGCTGCAACCAATCGCTTCGAGTTGATGCAGCAAAATACCTCAGATTGAATCGAGTGTTTAAACTTTGATGGGGTTTGCTTAAAAAGAGCGCAAAAATATAAAAATATTTTGTGTTTGCCCTTGAAGCGTTTTATTCCATCCCCACAAAAGTGTCATATCAAAATTTTGTTGATGACCTAGGAATAAGAAGTCATCTTCACATCGTAAACAACGGCATTTTGAAAATGTCTATGGAGCAAGAAATGAGCAAAATTCGTCCTTTACATGACAACGTTGTGATTCGCCGCGTAGAGAAAGAAACTAAAACTGCAGGTGGTTTAATTTTGAGTACTTCTGCTGCTGAACAGCCAGCTCAAGGTGAAATCATTGCAGTAGGTAATGGCAAAATTACAGACAATGGCGTTCGTGCTTTAGACGTAAAAGTGGGCGACAATGTACTGTTTGGTGCATATGCAGGCACTAAAGTTAAAGTCGAAGGCGAAGAACTTCTTGTGATGAAAGAGTCTGATATTTTAGCGGTTCTTGAAGGTTAATTCAGAACGTTCATTTGCTGTTTAAGCAATACAATTGATTAAAATTTAAGAATATTTGGAGTTTAGTATGTCAGCTAAAGACGTAAAATTTGGTGATTCAGCTCGTTCTAAAATGATTGCAGGCGTAAACGTGCTTGCAGATGCTGTAAAAGTAACTTTAGGTCCTAAAGGCCGTAATGTTGTGATCGACCGTTCTTTCGGTGCGCCGCACATCACTAAAGATGGTGTAACGGTTGCGAAAGAAATTTCTCTAAAAGACAAATTTGAGAACATGGGCGCTCAATTGGTTCGTGAAGTATCTTCTAAAACCAATGACATCGCGGGTGACGGTACAACAACTGCAACTGTACTAGCTCAAGCAATTTTAAATGAAGGCATCAAGTCTGTAACAGCGGGCATGAACCCAATGGACTTGAAACGCGGTATTGACCTGGCTGTTAAAGCATTGGTTGCTGAAATTAAAGCAACAGCAAAACCGGCTTCTGATACTAAAGCGATTGAACAAGTGGGTTCAATCTCTGCAAACTCTGACGAAACAGTAGGTAAACTCATTGCACAAGCAATGGAACGCGTAGGTAAAGAAGGCGTGATTACCGTTGAAGAAGGTTCAGGCTTTGAAGATGCTTTGGACGTTGTTGAAGGTATGCAGTTTGACCGTGGTTATATCAGCCCATACTTTGCAAACAAACAAGACACATTAACGGCTGAACTTGAAAATCCGTTCATCTTGCTTGTTGACAAAAAAATCAGCAACATCCGTGAATTAATTACTGTACTTGAAGCTGTAGCTAAAACAGGTAAACCACTTTTAATCATCGCTGAAGATGTTGAAGGTGAGGCCTTAGCTACACTTGTTGTTAACAACATGCGCGGAATTATCAAAGTATGTGCGGTTAAAGCACCTGGTTTTGGTGACCGTCGTAAAGCAATGTTACAAGACATCGCGATCTTGACGGGCGCGACTGTGATTTCTGAAGAAGTTGGCATGACTTTAGAGCAAGCTTCTCTTCAAGATTTAGGTACAGCGCACAAAATTACGGTATCTAAAGAAAACACTGTGATTGTTGACGGTGCTGGTGATGCAGCTCAAATTGCTGAACGTGTGACTCAAATCCGCGCGCAAATTGAAGAATCATCTTCAGAATACGACAAAGAAAAACTTCAAGAACGTGTTGCTAAATTGGCAGGCGGTGTAGCTGTAATCAAAATTGGTGCAGCGACTGAAGTTGAAATGAAAGAGAAGAAAGACCGTGTAGACGATGCGCTTCATGCAACACGTGCTGCGGTTGAAGAAGGTGTGGTTGCTGGTGGTGGTGTTGCACTGGTACGTGCTGCAGCTGCGCTTGATGGCGTAAATGGTGCGAATGACGATCAAAATGTAGGTATTAACATTTTACGTCGTGCGATTGAAGCACCACTTCGTCAAATCGTTGCCAATGCGGGTGATGAGCCTTCAGTTGTCATCAACGCTGTGAAAAATGGCGAAGGTAACTTCGGTTATAACGCTGCGACTTCTGAGTATGGCGATATGCTAGAAATGGGTATTCTTGACCCTGCGAAAGTAACGCGTTCCGCACTTGAACACGCTGCATCTGTAGCAGGTTTAATGTTGACAACTGAATGTATGATTACTGATGTTCCAGAAGACAAGCCAGCGATGCCTGATATGGGCGGCATGGGTGGTATGGGCGGAATGATGTAATTCTACCCCTAATTAAATAAGTGTTTGTAATTTATTCATAGTTACTCACATATATTTGAAAAAGAAAAAGGTCGCTCAATGAGCGGCCTTTTTTATTGTACTTTTTGATGTTTCTGACTGTGTCAAAAAACAAAAGATAAGACGGAGACGAGTCAGTGCATTAGGTATGAATGGAGCATTTAAAAATTCATTACTCAGCTTCGCTATTTATTAAAGTAGTCTATGTTGAAATTCTAAAAGTGAAGCTTCACTTTTTATAAAATACGTCTGGTTTAGGTTTAACTGAATGGTGTTTAGATTCGAACGATGACGTAGTTCAAGTATATAACGACCATAAAAAATGCAATTACCATTCTTTTGAGTGGTTTTTCTATTTTCAAAGTTTGATAACGTGCTCTACCAAGCAATGCAACTGTGTGAGATGGGTCAGTATTTTTCAGTATGCCAAAATTGGAATTGGCTGTTGATTTTTACTCTTACACAGTGGTTTTGCTGATGAAAATTAAGCTTAGGGATAAGAAGAGAATGAATTATAAAACATTGAAATTATCAAAAGATTTGCAAGGTCATCATATAGCAGCCTTCCTGTTGCATGTTTAACGGCAACGGTCACTCTGGTTAATCCATTCAAAAGAAAAAATGGCTTGGGTCTTTAGCTGACTTCATGCAGTGAATGGAATGAAACTACCAGATCTCTTTTCGCAAAATAACTTGTGTACATGGTTTTGTACAGTTGTGAATTTGTGCCTGAACGCTGAAAAAAATGAGGACTCTAAAAATGCGAATGATACCTATACAAGCTGAATCTCCGCCTTTAAGAAGCCTGCAAGTGCAGGGACAAACCTATCGCTATCACGTGATGATCAAACCCACTGGGGCACAGTGCAACTTAGATTGTAGTTATTGCTTCTATTTGCATAAACAAGACATGTTACAGCAACCCAAAGTTCCGCGTATGTCTGAGTCGATGCTTGAGTTACATATTAAGCAATATATCGAAGCGCAAACGGGCAATGAAGTGGTTTTCAGTTGGCAGGGTGGTGAGCCGACGCTTATGGGGTTAGAGTTTTTCCAGCAGGTGGTTGAACTGCAAAAAAAATATGCCAAACCTCATCAGCGTATTGAAAATGATTTACAAACCAATGGCACGTTACTAGATGAGGATTGGTGCGCATTTTTAAAAAAGCATGATTTTTTGGTGGGTTTATCTATAGATGGGCCTGCCGAGTTACATGATATCCATCGCTATAACAAAGGTGGAAAACCGACGCATGCCAAAGTCATGCAGGCTGCTGCGTTATTGCGCCAGTATCAAGTCCCCTTTAATGCCTTATGTGTGGTGAATCGTGATAATGCGAAACGACCGTTAGAGGTTTATCGTTTTATCCGCGATCAGGTGCAACCGTGTATGGTTCAACTGATTCCAGGAATGGAAAGTGCTCAGTTTCAGCAGACAGCACCAGGCCATTGGAATCCTCAAGATTTACCTAAATTGGGCAGTTCAGCAGCGCAGCCGGGCAGCTCAGACTCTGTGGTGACAGACTGGTCGATTGCTGCCGATGATTGGGGCATATTCCTTTCAACTGTGTGGAAAGAATGGTTGCAGAAAGACTTTGGGCAGGTCTTTATCGACCAGTTTGAAAACATGGTTTCCATGATGTTTGGCTATGGGGCGCAGAAATGTGTGACGGGTCAAATTTGTGGGAAATCATTGGCGGTCGAACACAATGGCGACCTCTTCTCTTGTGATCATTTTGTTTATCCCGAATATAAATTGGGCAACATTCACGAGATTCACCAAGGCGATTTAGTTTTTTCTGAGCGACAAAAGAAATTTGCATATGCCAAATCGAAGTCGCTGCCAGAATACTGCCAAAAATGTCCATATCTTCAATATTGCTGGGGCGATTGTCCAAAAGATCGGTTCCTCAAAACCCCAGATGGAGAGGCCGGTTTGCATTATCTTTGCTCAGGTTTAAAACGTTTTTTTCATACTGCACTTTTATCTAAAAATGAAATTGCTAAGCGGATATGACCGCATTAGGAAACTGTTGTCATTGGTATTTAGAAAAGCATTTTTATAAAAATTAAATGTGTAAGGAACTGATATTTTTTTTTTAGTGCTAATAGGGTTTGAAACAAGGATGAAAATTCGTTGTATACGAATGTGTTTAAGGAAAATACCATGCAAAAAAACTTAATTTCTCGCTCTTTAGCCTTGGTAAGTGGAGCATTACTTTCAACAGCACTCATGGCGAAACCACCCAATATTTTGGTTATTATGTCCGATGATGTAGGCTGGCAGAACGTCAGTGCTTATAGTCATGGTGTTATGGGCTATGACACGCCGAATATTGATCGTATTGCCAAAGAAGGCGTGATGTTTACCGATCACTATGCACAGCCAAGTTCAACCGCTGGACGTGCAGCATTTATTACAGGTCAGTATCCGATTCGTTCAGGTATGACCACAGTTGGGCGCCCAGGTTCACCTTTAGGGATTAAAGCTGCAACACCGACTTTGGCAGAAGTACTCAAACCGTTAGGTTATATGAGCGGTCAGTTTGGTAAAAATCATTTGGGTGATCGAAATGATAGCTTACCGACAGTACATGGTTTTGATGAATTTTTTGGTAATTTATATCATTTAAATACTGAAGAATTTCCTGAACAGTATGATTATCCAAAAGATCCTGAATTTGTGAATCAGTATGGAACGCGTGGTGTATTACACTGTTATTCGTCCAACGATAATGATGGAACTATCGATCCTCGTTTTGGTGTGATGGGTAAACAAAAGTGTAAAGACTCAGGCCCTTTAACCCGTAAACGTATGGAAACGGTGGATGATGAGTTCATTGCTGCCAGTGTAGACTTCATGAAGCGCAGTAAAAAATCGGACAAGCCGTTTTTTGTGTGGCTGAATCCAAGTCGTATGCATATGTTTACCCATTTACGCCCTGAGCACCTTTACTTAGCTGCCAAAGCCACCTCTGAAGATGATTTATACGGCAGTGGTATGGTTGAACACGATATGCAAGTCGGTCAACTCTTGGATGATATGAAGAAGATGGGGGTGTTGGATAACACCATCATTGTTTATACCACCGATAACGGCCCTGAGCACAGTGCAAAAAATCATGGTGGAACCACACCGTTCCGTGGTGAAAAAATGACGACCTATGAAGGGGGAGTCCGTGTTCCAATGATGGTGCGATGGCCGGGACATATTCCTGCGGGACAAGTGAAACACGGCATTCAGTCGCATATGGATTTGTTTACAACTTTGGCGAATGTCGCAGGGAATAAAAATGTGGTCGAGGAGATGAAAACCAATCGTAAGCAAATTATTGATGGTGTAAACAATATCGACTATTGGACCGGCAAATCAAAAGAGAGTATGCGAGATAATTTTCTGTACTATCATGCATTGATTTTACGTGCAGTTCGTATTAATCAATGGAAAGTTCATTTTGAAACCAGTAAAAATTATTACGACCCATATCAAAAGCAAAAATTTCCAGTGATGTACAACCTTCGCCAAGACCCATTTGAGACTTTTGATAGTATCAGGGATCGTTCAGACATTATTCAAACCAAGCAATGGATTTCTGAACCCTTACAGGCATTACTGGGTTCACACATTAAATCTTTGATGGATTATCCACCTGTACAAAAAGCTGCAACACTTGATTTTAGTGAGTTAATTAAAAATTTGCAGACCCAAAAGCAGTAAACTCTGATAAAGGTGGCCGAAGTAATTCAGCCACCTTTTTGATGTTTTGGTGAAATTTATGCTGTGATATATAAAGAAGCAATTTAAATCATTCAGAATGTTGCGAGTGTCTATTCTAAGGATTTGGTGAGTTTAAAGTTGGACTCAGGTTGATCCAGTACTTGGCCTTTATCGCCACGCATTTCAATGAATTGCGCACCAATATAATAAATACGGCTATCACCAGATGAGTCGAGCTGTATCAGTTGATCAGAGCCATTCACAAATTGAAATGAGCCTTTCACTTCATTCACATAATTATTATTCGATTTGCCTAAAAATTTTTGTTTCAGCACAAAATGATGATCTAAGGTCAGTTCAAGTTCAGTGTCGATCCCGGAACAATCATGACAGGGTAGAACCCCTTGATATGTGCCTACCCAATCAAAGGCATTTGCTGTGTCTGGTGTATCCATCACGGTTGCGCTAGCACTGTCGTCCAGAGATGCGGTGACATTGTGATCTGGTGGAGGATCGTTCTCATTTGGCTTTGAGCATGCAGTTAACATGGTGAAAGATAGGCATAGTGCTAAAACAGTCTTTTGCATATACAGCACCCGATATTATTCATTGTTTAGTTTTACCTTACAGTAGTGCAAGAAATGAATCTGTGAAGATCTGTGAGTGCTTCTGTATCTTCAATAAAGAATACTATTCACGTATTTTTACCTTTAATCTCAAAGACCCTGTTTTTTCTTGAAATATTTGGAATTAAATAAAATATACGTTTATAGATTAATTGTTGTTTTATTGAGCGTCTCGCCGTGTATTTGATCAGCAGCATTGCTAGAATCGGCGCGGATTTTCAGTAATGTGGTATTTTTTGTGTTCGAAAAGCTTGCAGAACAAAGTTTAGCCTTAATGGGGTGGCAGATTGATAATCATTGGGATTTGAATATCGATCAATGTGTGATGATTGCAGCGCCACATACCAGCAATTGGGATGCGCTGTACGCTCGTTTGGCATTAAAGGCCTTAGGTGTGCATGTCCGTATCACTATTAAAGACAGCTATATGAAACTACCATTTGGGCCATTTGTTCGTGCAATGGGCGGGATAGGTATTGACCGTCGTCCGAAGCATGAAGGTGAACTACGTCCAAGTATGGTGCAACTCATGAGTGATCTTTTTAAAGAACACCCTAAGTTGGTCATGTTGGTCACCCCTGAAGGGACACGTGCCAGGCAGGAACAATGGAAAACAGGTTTTTATCATGTTGCAGTCAGTGCAGGTGTTCCAATTGCGTTAGCCTATATGGACTATGCGAAGAAAAAAACTGGAGTGGGTAAAATTATTTATCCTACGGGTGACTATGAAAAAGATATGGCTGAAATTATGGCATTTTATGCGCAAATTTCTGCTAAATTTCCTCAAGATTTCAGTGTCGATACTCGTTATCACAACGACTCAACTGTGTCTTAACTTCAAATTTAAGTCATATGAAATAAAAAAGACAGTTTTCGAGCTGTCTTTTTTATTGCTAATCGTATTTTAAGGACTTTGCTGGGGATTGGGTAAAACCCCACCTAGTGACTGGCATGCGGCCGTATAACTTTGTAGCTGTGTTTCAATCACTTCGGGCAGTGGCAGGTCAAAAATTTGATCGCCATGTTGATAGCTTTCTACATAGGATTGGGCTTTTTGTTTGCTGCTGGCAAGCACTTGTTCATGATAACTGGTCATACTGCTGTGGTCTGCCTGATCGTGCTCTATATTTTGACAGTTAAAAGATTGGAGAAGTTTTTCAGCTTGTTTTATTTCTTTGGATGAGCTTATGGAGCAAGCACTGATAAAGCAAAAACTCAGTAGTGCAAGAGGCAGTTTCATATATGGTGAGCGATGGGTTGGAAGGTGCGCCAATTGTATAAAGATTTTTGGAGTTGGAGAAAGCCCAGTAGAGCTAAGTTGTTTAAAGATGAGCCTATATTGACACAAAATACACAATTGCTGACCCAAGCCATTGCCAAAGTGCAGAGTCAGGTTTTATAGCACTACAGAAAGCGATAGCTGATACATAGAAAACAGCCTGAACTAAACAATAAACCCAGTACCGTATGTTTGAACTGCCGCTCAGAAATTTTATAAAACAATTGCGCGCCGAGCATGGCCGGTAGACTCACACTCAAAAGTAAGATGCCCATATAGGGCAAATGTTGCAAGTTTAAATTTCCGCGGAGCAGATAGGTGAGTAAGGTGAATAGCTGAATGGCGAAATTAAAATGCCTTAAAATTGAGCGCTGTTGCTCTTTAGGAAGGTTTTTTAACATGACCCAAGCTGAAGGCAGTGAGCCACAAAAGCCTCCCAACCCACCCAATACACCCCCAAGAAAACCAATACTGCTATCGGCGTATTTTCCAGAGTTTTGAATGAAGCGAATCTGGGGATTAAGTAGCATCAATGGACACCAAAGAATCAAAAAAATTCCTAGTATCAGTTTAAAGGTCTGTGCTTGAATGATGTCTAATAGATAGGTTCCCAATGGAACGCCAATCAGACCTGCAAGGATATAAGGTGCAACGAGGCTTTTATCAAGTTGAAAGGCAGATTCTGACTTTAAGGAAATCAGGTGACTCCAGACTGAGGCGAACACCACCAGAGGCGCTGCGAGCTGAGGTGCCAAGATCCAGATCCAAAATGACATGGCGATTAAGGCAAATGCAAAGCCTGTGAGTCCCTGTACAAAACCCGCCACCATTGCACCTAAGATAAAGATCAACCAAGTCATATGCGATATATTTAAAATTTTAGCGAGTGTACGGTTTTTTGATCGGTCTACATAGTTTTAGACATGTAAAATGACTGAAACCTTAGCTTGATTTTGAATATGTATATTGATCTTCATACATAGCGTAGCTCAGAACCACACTAATATTCGCTAAGACCACTTTCTTTCGTGATGGCGTAAATCAAAAGGGCATAAAAGTGTCTAGATTATGGACAAACCGCCACTTTCTTTTGATATAAGCCTGCGCGAACAGTCCCAGCTTTGGTGCTCTTTATTTGCACCCACGACGTTGGGAGTTTTAATAGATTTAAATCTCGATCGGCTTCCACATAAATATAGCCATTATTTTGAATCATCGGATCCGCCAAGAGGGCCAGTTCTTCCCATAGCTCTAGGCTATACGGCGGGTCTAAAAAGACCAAATCAAACTGTTCTTTTAAAGTGGGTAATGTTTGCTGTGCAGTCGATACTTTTAACTGGGCACGAGACTTAGGTACTTTAAGGAGTTCCAAGTTTTGTGTTAAAAACTGTGCTTGACTGCGGTCAGGTTCAATCATCACTACCTTTGATGCACCACGTGATAAGGCTTCAAATGCCAACGCACCCGAACCTGCACAAATATCCAAAACATTGCTATTTTGCACATCCCACATGAGCCAATTAAACAAAGTCTCACGTACGCGATCAGGCGTAGGACGTAAACCTTCAATACTGGCAAAAGGCAGTTGACGACGTTTCCAGTCCCCTCCAATGATGCGGAGTTGGTTTTTCATAATTAGTCTGACTCCACAGGTGCAGAAGGTGGTGTAGCTGAACGGCTGATATTTGCTGGCGTTGATGCGGGTGCTGCATTGGAAGTACTGGTTGGTGTAGCTGTACTTCTTGTCCCAGTTGTGGTTGCTGGTGGAGTGCTACCACTTGGTAATTCACCCGGTTTAATCCCCGCTGTCATTAGACCACCGCTAATTTGATGGTTTTGAGGACGAATTGGATTTTTATGACGAGTGAGCAACCAGTAATCTAAGATCGGACGAGCCAGCTGTGCCGCAGAACCACCATGACGACCATTTTCCCACACCACTGCAATCGCAATTTCAGGGTTTTCCGCAGGTGCAAAGCCAACAAATAAACCGTGGTCGAGCTGACGTTCTGTTAAAAGTGCTTCGTTATAGCGTTTGCCTTGGGCAATACTTTTGACTTGTGCCGTACCAGTTTTACCTGCAATTTTATACATTGGTGTACGAATACCACGTCCTGTACCCGTTTCGATGACATCGACCATAGCATCACGCATTTTTATCCAGTCTTCATCTGTACCATTGAACTGAATTCGACCATCAGGTGCATTGAGGTTTTTATGTGGTTTTGCGCCTTTACTGGTTTGTAAAACATGTGGAATTACATGCGAACCATGATTCGCAGTAATGGCAGTTGCCATGGCTAATTGTAGGGGGGTTGCGGTAAAAGCACCTTGTCCAATACTGACAGAAATGGTTTCACCTTTAAGCCATTTGGCATCGCGAGTACGCATTTTCCATTCAGGGTTTGGATACAGACCTTTGCTTTCACTCGGTAAATCAACACCCGTTTTCTCACCAAAACCAAACTGACGCATCCATGTGTTCATTTTTTCAATGCCCATGCGGAAAGACAGAATGTAATAAAAGGTATCGCAAGAAACAACTTGAGCTTTATGTAAATTGACTACACCATGTCCTGACTTTTTCCAGTCACGGAATTTATGCGAATCGCCCGGAAGGGTAAAATAGCCATGATCGGAAATAGCAGTACCCCAATCAATTAAGCCATAATGAATACCACCTAAACCAAACATCGGTTTAATGGTTGAGCCGGGTGGGTAAGCGCCTTGTACAGCACGGTTATATAGCGGTTGATCGAGGTTATCGCGTAAACCGCTATAGTCGGTATGACTAATCCCCGTGACAAACAGGTTAGGGTTAAAACTTGGACTTGAGACCAAGGCCAGAATTTCACCTGTACGTGGATCCATCGCCACGATTGCACCACGACGACCTGCAAGCTGCTCTGAGGCAACCGTCTGCAAGCCATAATCGAGTGAAAGATATAAGTCATTACCACGAACGGGTTCTTTGCGACCTAAATGGCGCAACACGTTACCGTGCGCATCGGCTTCGATCGACTCATTTCCTGGTACACCATGCAGCAAATCTTCATAGGAGTTTTCTACCCCAATTTTACCAATCAGGTTAGTGCCCGCATACAAATCTTTATTGATACTTTTTAATTCTTTATCGTTAATTCGACCTACATAACCAATCACATGGGCAAATAGCTCACCATGTGGATAGTAGCGCGTCATCTGGGTTTCGATATTAACCCCAGGGAATTGATACTTAACTTCGCTAAAGCGAGCGATATCATTTTCATTGAGATTAAGTTTAATGGAAACGCGTTCAGTTTTACGTGAGGCTTTAATACGACTGTTAAAGCGCTCAATATCATCTGGTGTGAGTTCTAAGATTGGCGTTAAACGTTCAATTGTGGCATCAATATCCGTCACATCCGCTCGACTCATCGTCGCGGTAAAGACTGGATAGTTGTCCGCCAACAGCACGCCATTGCGGTCATAAATATAACCACGCGCAGGGGCTAAAGGTTGTAGGCGGATACGGTTTTGATCGGATGCAGTTGAAAACTCGTCAAATTGAACCAGCTGCAAATAGGCATAGCGAGTGACTAAAATCAGCAAGAAAAAGACCACAATACCCATGGAAATAAAGGTACGATTTCGAAAAATGCGCTTTTCTTGTTGGACATTTTTTAAAGGAAAGTGCTGTTTCATACCAAATCGACTTAAACACATGGATAAAGAGGAAAATACCTGCGCGCTATTCTAACGCATGTCACACTGTTTTGATATTTGTTATCGCTGCTTCTGCTTTTCATTTTTGCCTAAATTTTGACTTTATAGACATCAAAAATATAAATTGCTGTATATAAGTGTTTTATAAATTCTGCTACAGTCAAAATCCTGTAAAAAGGGACCAATTACTAAAATAACATTACGGATAATGGTGACAATAATGACAAGAATTTATCCAGTGTTGGCACTTGTTGCCTGTGCAAACGTAGCCTACGCTCAAGATAATTCCTTTTTGCCAGATGCAAAAATTCCTGCTGGCAGTGCTCAAACGTGGAATGTAGGGGCTGGTGTAACGCAGAAATTACTGCACACCAATTTGGAATGGGTGAATCCTTATGGCATTGCATACGCAAAAGCTGGGGTATTTATCAATGATGATTACCCTGTCGGTGGTCAGTTGGGGTTTAGATTTCCAGTTCATTTTACTGGTAAAGATAAAAATGGCTATTATCTCGGTGTTTACGCAGGGCATATTGACAGCAAGAAAGTAGATGGCGAGTACGAATCTCGCCTTGGTGGTGGTGTAGATCTTGCTTATGTGTTACTTAGTCCTGAACGAATCAGCACTTTCAGTGTAGGGATTGGTGCAGGGGAAAAACTTGAAGCCAAATCGGGCTATGTGGTTGCAGAAACTGAACCGAGACTACAATTTTCCTATACTCTAAGTTTCGGTTTATAGACACAATATCTTTTTTAAAACGCTATATAATTCAGTTAATAAAATTAAATATGGAAGTTATGCATGCTTGAGTACGTCAATCAGTTGTGGCAAACCTTTTTGAATCGACCCGATTTTTGGGCTGTACTCAGCATTATTCCTGTGACTGCTTTTGTGACTTGGGCGCACGTTTGGATGGCCCTGAAAATGGTCTTTTACCCGATTACATTTTGGGGTTTTCATATTGGACCTTTGCCTGTGGGTTGGCAGGGCATTGTGCCCAGAAAAGCGGGGCGTATTTCAGGCATCATTACCGATAACACCTTATCTAAGCTTGGTTCTTTGCGTGAATTTTTAGATGCAATGGATCCTGAGGATATGGCGCGAATCATTGGTGAGCAAGTTGGTTTTGAACTTGAGCACCTGATTGATGAAGTCATGATTGACCGTAATGCTGTACTTTGGGAAAACTTACCATATTCGATTAAGCGTCGAATTTATGCGCAGGCACACAAACAGCTTCCGGCTGTGCTCAGAGAATTAGTGACCGAACTGACCATGAACGTCGAGTCACTTGTGGATATGCGCGATATGGTGGTTAGCCAAATGGAAGGTGACCGCAGACTGATGGTGCGTATGTTCTTGAAAGTGGGTCAGAAAGAAATCAACTTTATTTGGCATATTAGTGCACTCATTGGGATGTTCTTTGGTATCTTCCAAATGATTGTTTGGTTTGTGGTGCCATGGCATTGGACCGTGCCATTTTGGGCGGCAGTATGGGGCTTCTTAACCAACTGGATTGCGATTTGGATGGTGTTTAATCCAATTGAGCCACACTATGTTCGATATCTGCAACTGACTGAATTAACAAAAGATCGTAAGTTTCCATGGATTAAGCCTGTGATTCCGCGCATTGGGACTTATAATGTGCAAGGCGCTTTCATGAAGCGTCAAGAAGAAGTATCTGATGTGTTTGCAAGTGTAGTCACAGAAGACCTGATTACGTTAAAATCCATCATGACTGAAATGATGTATGGCAATAAAAAAGACAAGACCCGTCGTATTGTCAAACGTCATATTAATGAAATCATGGAAACACCATTGGTGAGAACATCTTTACAGCTGTCTTTGGGGCCACGTGAATACGCAAAACTCAAGACGGACTTGATTGATCGTTCAATTGAAATTACGATGGTGCCTGTATGCGACCCAGCGTTCAATGCGAGCCGTGCACAGAAAATCTATCAAATGTTTAGAGACCGTATTCGGGAGCTAACGCCGAAAGAATTTCAAAACTTATTACGTCCTGCATTTCAGGAAGACGAATGGATTTTGATTTTATTGGGTGGGGTAACGGGCTTCATTGCGGGTACAATACATTTGTTTGTAGCTTTCTTATAATTAGATGCTAAAAATATGTCGAATTTTTCGATATGTACAAAGTGTCAAATACATTGTTTAAATGAGGATGTTTTTTTATGCGCATTATCTTACTCGGACCACCTGGAGCAGGTAAAGGTACACAAGCTCAGTTGATCTGTAAGCGCTACAATGTCCCACAAATTTCAACCGGTGATATGCTCCGTGCTGCAATTCGTGAAGGAACTGAACTCGGTCTACAGGCTAAAAGCGTGATGGACAACGGTGGTCTTGTATCTGATGAACTGATCATTGGTTTAGTGAAAGAACGTATTGCGCAACCTGACTGTGTAAATGGCTGTATCTTTGATGGTTTCCCACGTACCATTCCTCAAGCTGAAGCGCTTGAAAATGAAGGCATCAACATTGATCACGTGATTGAAATTGATGTTCCTGACGAAGAAATCGTACAACGTCTTTCTGGTCGCCGTCAGCACCCTGCATCGGGCCGTGTTTATCACATCGTTTACAACCCACCTAAAGTGGAAGGTAAGGACGACGAAACTGGTGAAGAGCTGGTACAACGTCCAGATGACCAAGAAGCAACAATTCGTAAACGTTTAGGTTCATACCACACTGAAACTGAGCAGTTGGTTGGTTTCTACCAAGGTCGCGCAGCGTCTGGTGAAAATGCACCAACTTATGACAAGTTGAATGGCTTACGTCCAATTGACGAAGTACAAGCAGATTTATTTGCGATTCTTGATCAAGACAAATAATTGCATGTTTTAAACATGGCAATGTTTTGACATTGAAAGAGCTCTAAGTCATATTAGGGCTCTTTTTCTTGATCCTCTAAAAATGGAGTCGCGTGTGGCACAAGTTGGAATCATTGTTTTAATTATTGTTGCTGCGGCGGTCTTGGTGGGTTTGTTTTATATCAGCGTAAAAATGCTACGCGATGTCAGTAAACAAGAAAAAATGTCGAAGAAGCAGCCAGAACGTCAGTTACATCCGAAGTTGCAGCAAGATTTCAAAGATAAATCAAATCAACAATAAAAACTGAACTTTAGTGTTCAGCTTCTATCGTCGTTGTGGCAATACGTGCTGCACCAAATTCAAAACGATCTGGCCAGTTACACACATCTGAAACGATGCATTCATGACATTTCGGTTTGCGTGCGATACAGCAGTATCGACCATGTAAAATCAGCCAATGATGCGAGTCGACAATAAATTCTTTCGGAATGACTTTTACCAAACGGTGTTCGACTTCAAGCACATTTTTGCCGACCGCTAACCCTGTACGATTGCCTAAACGAAAAATATGCGTATCGACCGCCATGGTGGGTTGTCCAAAAGCAGTATTTAAGACCACATTGGCGGTTTTTCGTCCTACACCGGGCAAAGCTTCTAAATCGGCACGGTTGTTTGGCACGATGCTGTTATGTTTTTCAATCAGTATCTTACAGGCTTTAATGATATTCTCAGCCTTTGCATTATATAAGCCTATGGTTTTAATGTAGGTTTTTAAACCATCGACCCCTAAGGCATAAATCGTTTCAGGTGTATTGGCGACTGGAAAGAGTTTATCTGTAGCTTTGTTGACACTCACATCCGTCGCCTGAGCAGACAAGGTCACAGCCACCAACAGCTCAAAAGGACTCGAATAATTCAATTCAGTTTTGGGATTTGGACGTTGCGCGCGTAAACGTTCAAAAAAGATTTGGATTTGCTTTTTGGTCATGCTTTTTACGGGTTTTCCGCTTGTAGTGAGCATGCTTAAGCTCCCTGTAACTGATGAAGCTGTTGGGTTAAGTCATCTAATAACAGACGTTTTTTCGTATCTTCACGCACGCTGAGCTGCTTTTCTAGTTTTTTGATTTGTACACGTAATTTCGCCAGCTCAATGGTGGCTTTTGCATCGAGCTTTGCTGCCATTTCTGGCTCTTTGTCGAGGATTTGAATATCAGGTACAGCATCGTTCTGTGCTGAAAACTGGGCAAATAACGCCGTATCAATTTCTGCACGAACTACTGGACCTTTACGGTGTAGACGCTGTTTTTCTTCACGCTGAATGTGCGCGTAATAGCGTTGTCTTAAATCATCTTGCTCAGCTTTGCGCAAGATTTCCGTCGGTATACCGCTTACATCTGGAATAAGGTCAATACAGTCAACAGGACAAGGCGGAATACACAGTTCACAGCCTGTACACAGGTCAGTCAAAATACTGTGCATGAGTTTACCCGAGCCAACAATGGCGTCTACAGGACAGGCACTAATACATTTGGTACAACCAATGCATTCATCTTCACGAATGATTGCTTTCATTCTCTGTGGGCGGCCATCGGCTTGAATAGGCCAAACACTTTCCTCTGCAATTAATGCTGGTCGGTTTAGCAACTGAGCCAATGCGTCGGCTACAGGCTGCCCGCCGGGTACACATTTATTGGCTGCTTCACCTTCGCTGATGGCTTGGGCATAAGGCAGACATCCATCACGATGTCCGCAGAGTCCACATTGGGTTTGGGGAAGGAGAGCATCGATATTTTGGATCAGGGAAATGTGCGAATTCATGCGTAAACCAATCCTGCAGATGAATTTGCAGAGATATTAGAAGAAATAGGTAGATCACTGAATTTTACCATGTTTTTTTTGATTAATCCTGTGTTCTAAAATGGTTCATTGATTGCATCATTTTTGAGCAAAAAAAGATTTTAAACCTGTGTTTTCATTGGTGTTTTTTTTATAAAAAATTCTAGGTATATTTTATATAAATAATTGTTATATAAATGATAAATATGTTTTTTGACAGAAATGTGTTGTGAATTGTTGGTAAAAGATATTTAATTGTTTGCGCCAAAATTTAACATTGTTTATAAAATTTGACCAATTTTGATCCATTTTCTACTGAGGATTAAGCGTTGAAATATAACAGCCTTAATGAGTTTTTAGATTACGTGAAAACACGTGATGAACATCAACCCGAGTTTCTACAAGCGGTAGAGGAAGTCATGACTAGCCTTTGGCCGTTCATTGAAAAAAATCCTCGTTATGCAGATCACGGTTTGCTCGAGCGTTTGGTTGAGCCAGAGCGTGCGATTCAATTCCGTGTATCATGGGTGGATGATCAAGGTCAAACCCATGTAAACCGTGCTTTCCGTGTTCAATACAACTCGGCAATTGGTCCATTTAAAGGCGGTATGCGTTTTCACCCATCGGTGAATTTATCGATCCTAAAATTTTTAGGCTTTGAGCAAACCTTTAAAAATGCGTTAACGACACTACCAATGGGTGGTGGTAAAGGCGGTTCAGACTTCGATCCTAAGGGGAAGTCTGAAGGCGAAATTATGCGTTTCTGCCAAGCGCTAATGATTGAGCTGTACCGTCACCTAGGTTCAAATACGGATATCCCTGCGGGTGATATTGGTGTGGGTGGCCGTGAAGTGGGCTATATGGCTGGCATGATGAAGAAGCTGAGCAATGACACTTCATCTGTGTTTACGGGTAAAGGTTTGACCTTTGGTGGTTCTTTGGCACGTCCTGAAGCAACCGGCTACGGCACAGTGTATTTTGCTGAAGAAATGCTGAAAACCCGTGGCGACTGCTTCCAAGGCAAAACAGTCACGATTTCTGGTTCGGGTAACGTAGCGCAGTACGCTGCTGAAAAAGCAATGTATCTAGGTGCAAAAGTCGTTTCATTGTCTGACTCTGCGGGTACGGTATATGTAAAAGCAGGCTTTACCGATGCTTTACTTGCTGAAGTGATGGAACTGAAAAATGTGAAGCGCGGTCGTATTTCTGAGTTTGCGTCTAAGCATGGTTTTGAATACTTAGAAGGGCAGCGTCCATGGTCTATTCCATGTGATATCGCATTGCCATGTGCAACTCAAAATGAGTTAGATCAGGCGGATGCTGAAGTACTCCTTGCAAATGGAGTGATTTGTGTCGCTGAAGGGGCAAACATGCCTTCTACCTTAGATGCAGTCGAAAAATTCGTTGAAGCGAAAATTTTATACGCACCAGGTAAAGCATCCAACGCGGGTGGTGTTGCGACCTCTGGCCTAGAAATGTCACAAAATGCTTTACGTTTGGGTTGGACTTTTGAAGAAGTCGATGAGCGCTTACATGCGATCATGAAAGAAATTCACCGTAACTGTGTGAAATACGGTACACAAGCAGATGGTACTGTGAACTATGTAAATGGTGCCAACATTGCAGGCTTTGTAAAAGTTGCAGATGCAATGCTTGCTCAAGGCGTATTCTAAGTTTATATACACTTAGAAAAATCCCAATAAAAAACCGAGGCTTGAGGCCTCGGTTTTTTTCTAGGTCATTGAACGATTACAATGAACCTTTTACTGCTTCACGTTCAATAATCATGTCTTGAACATAAGCATATTTTGATTGGTCAGCCGCAGGGTTGGCAATTTCAAAACGTTTAACACGCACGATTTGACGCTCTTTAGGGTTATGAGTGAAGCCATCGATATGGTTATAGAATAACGTCCAGTCTTTATCGACCTGTGTTTTTACGCCATTTTCAGCATATTTAACTTCACGAACTTGTAGGCATTCCATACGGGCAACACCTGCAGAACATGTTTTAGTTTCAGGTGAAATTTCTAAGAAAACAGTTTCACCTTGGCTTTGATATTTCGATTCAGCAGTTTGCTTACCCGTGAATACAATTTTTTCACCCTTTGCCGATACCACGGTCAGTGTTGGTGCATCAGGATCATTTAGGTTTAAAACAAACGGTGCCTTACGGTTGTCAAATAAATCTGCTGCAACGCCTTCTTGAGCCATGGCTTTTGGTTCACATGCCATTTGAGTCGCCATCAGGTTACCCGTGACGATTTGATTATTCTCAACTTTCCAACTGGTACCCATACCGTTACAACTGGTTGCAATGCCTAAACGACCTGCTTGTTTGTCAAAGTTTAAAACCAAAGGTTTAGGCGCATCCAAGGTGTTCGCACTCCAATGGTAGTTTGCGAGTGTTTGATCTGCATTTTGTTGTTGTAGTACAGACACAGCCAAATCTCCTACTTTTTGAATATCAGATGATTGGCAAGCAGCCAGTGCGAGAGGGAAAAGGGCAATCGCTAAATATTTTAATTTCATGGGTTACAAGTTCTTGATTTAAAATAACAAGATACATGATGTCCGATGTTGTTTTTAAAAGAATGGATACATTCGGTTCTTTTGGGTTTTAAAATGTATCCATAAATATTTTTTTGTTAATATATAAGTAAAATTTATACATTAATCAAAACGGTAAATGTCCATGCCCAGTGCACCCATGGTAAAGCTACTATGCACAATATTAAAACGATGACCTGTACCCATTGCAAAAAATATTGGGGCAAAGTGTTCTAACGTTGGGTGGTTACGACGGACAAAAGGAATCGATTCCCAGTCTAAAATGGCGTCAAAGTCCTGATGGCTAAGTTTCGCGACGACATGATTACGAAACGTCGATGTCCACTCAGGTACCGCTTGTGACTGACCATGCCAAGACAACTCGGCTAAGTTATGGGTAATACTCCCTGAGCCAATGAGCAAGACCTGCTGCTCGCGTAGTGGCGCAAGGGTTTGTCCAATTTTATAAATCTCCTCTGCCGACAGATTCATCGGGAGTGAAATTTCCACCACAGGGATGTCTGCATCTGGATACATATGGAGTAAAGGCATCCAAACGCCATGATCACGCGGACGGGTACTGTTTGCATGAGCTGAAAAACCCGCTTCTGCCAGTAAATGTAGAATTTCTTCGGCTAAAACAGGCTGACCGGGTGCTGGGTAGCGAATGTCATAAAGCTCAGCAGGAAAGCCTCGAAAGTCATGCCATGTCTCTGGACGGACTGCAGTACTTACTTCAAGTGAGTTACTTTCCCAGTGAGCAGACATAATCACAATTGCTTGTGGTGTCGGTAAGTTTAGACCCAAACGATGCAACGCAGGCCCAACTTGCTCTGGATTCAACGCAAGCATGGGTGAGCCATGAGAAATGAATAAGCCGGGTAGCGTTTGTAAGTTCATTGTGAAAGCCTAATAGGAGAAGATGAAAAGAATTTTGTCAGATTCTTATCATCTGTGTAATGGGGGAAATATCAACGTATTGTTCCAAAAAAAGAACAATACTTGAGCTTAACCTGCACGATGATAAGGATGATTATGATTAATACTCATCGCACGGTAGAGTTGTTCAATCAGCATCACGCGAACCATCGGGTGTGGTAAGGTCAGTTTGGATAAAGACCAATGCCAAGCAGCTGCTTTGCGTACTGCTTCAGAGTGACCGTCAGGCCCACCAATAGCAAGCACAATATCATTGCCCTCAAGCATCCACCCTTTCATGGTTTCTGCCAGTTTTTCGGTGCTAAACTCACGACCACCGACTTCCAAAGCAATCAGCACTTCGTTGCCTTTCATTGCATTTAAAATGCTATCACCTTCAATTTGACGGTATTTTAAAATATCTGCTTCTGAATCATTTTTACCGCGTTTTGCCATTGGCAGTTCAATAATCTGCGTTTGCACAAAAGGTTGAATACGTTTGAAATAATCTTCAAAACCAGTCAGTACCCATGCAGGCATTTTTTGACCAATGGTCAGAATACGGATTTTCATAATGGGTCATGTATAAGGAGACGATTCATTATAACGGTGAAAGCAAGGCTTTGCAGTGAGACGAAACAAAATGCAATTGAATTCACTGAACTAATGTTGCTTAATTCAACAGATGAGAGGAATAAGAAATACTTGGAATAATAACAATGTGGCTCAAAACTTTAAAAAAACAGGCTTTTTTGTTGATTGTTGTACTAGGTACTTTCACAGGGCAAGTATTTGCAAGCAACGTCAAAATGGCTGATGAACAAAACCTACAAGTTTATTTGGAGCAAGTGATTGGTCAGGGCAAAGCACGTAACTATAAAAACCTTGAGGAACTGAACCGTGTCTCTGCATGGATCAAAGAACAAATGCGCTTATTGGGCGTTCCGTGTCACTATCAAAACTTTACGGCCAATCAGCAAATTTACCGAAATGTAGTGTGTAGCTTAAACGTCGGACGGGCAGACCGCGTGATTGTTGGGGCACATTATGACGTCTTTGGCGATCAAGATGGTGCAGATGACAATGCCTCTGGCGTTGCGGGGGTAATTGAAACGGCGCGTATTTTGGCGGAGCAAAAGTCTAAACTACCTAATAATGTAGAGTTCGTTTTTTATAGTCTGGAAGAGCCTCCATTTTCTAAAACTCAGCAAATGGGGAGTTATGTCCACGCGAAGTCAGTCCAAGCTCACAAAGAGAAGATTAAAGGGGTGTATATTTTAGAAATGATCGGGTTCTTTAGCGAACAACCCATCCAAAGCTATCCTGTGGGCTTAAAGTGGATTTATCCAACCCATGGTAATTTTATTGCGACAGTGAGTAACGTGAGCTCACGTGACTTAGGCGCAGGCTATTGTGCAGCGATGCAGCAAATTGATCAGTTAGAATGTCAGCGTTTGGTTGCTCCGAGCTTTGCCAATACTTTTGATTTTTCAGATCATTTGAATTATTGGGAGTTTGATATTCCCGCAGTCATGATTACCGATACCGCATTTTATCGAAATGGTCACTACCATACCAAAGCAGATCGCTTAGCGACATTGAATTTGACTAAAATGGCGAATGTGATCGACGGGTTGGTACAGCATTTATTGAAACCTTAAGATATTTTGAGTAATAAAAAACGCAGTTCCCAAGAAGTGAGAACTGCGATAAAAGGTCATCCGTCTGGAGAATCAGATGACCATGCAATTTCAAATCATCAATAAAAAGAAACATACAGCGCGTATCTGTTCTTATTATTTATATCGGGCTTTTTATCGATTTTTCAAGTCTGATTGATGATAGAGGAAAAGGTTTAATACAAAAATTCAAACAACCTAAGTGAAAATTTGGGACTTCATCTATTTCACGTCATGGAATGTAGGCCAATCATATTTCCTTCGCTATCAAAGGCCAGCACAATAAAACCATATTCACCAATAGCCGTTTTTGCTTCATGAATTTTTCCGCCAGACTCAACAAGCCGGCTCGCTTCATTCGCACAATCATCACATGAAAAATAGATTAAGGTACTGTTTCCTCCTGCAGATAGGCCAGGCATTTTCACCAGGGCACCTGAAGCACCATAGGCTTGCATGTCTGAGGGGAAAGCCCACATTTGCAGTGAATTATCATCCGCTGGTGGAGTTAATTCAGTTAATTGAATGTTAAAAACAGATTCATAAAATTGTTTGGCACGAGATAAGTCATCCACATAAATCTCAAACCAGCCAATCGGGTTTTTCATTTTAGTTGTCCTACATGTATCCCTTGATCAAATTATTGTAGGAAATAAAAGCATAAAGATGTGTGGTGTTATCTACAGTAAATTGTAATAAAAAAGAGAGCCGAAGCTCTCTCTTTTTACGATGCGGAATTAGTGGCGTGCAGCTTTTTTGCCTTCATCGACCGCTTTCACAATTGGTGCTTTGACCAAAGGCTCAGGCATAGATGTCAACGCCAGTGGTAAAATCTCATCAATTGATTTCACCGCTTTAATCTCTAAACCTTCTTTAACATTGTCTGGGATTTCAGATAAATCACGGACGTTGTCTTGAGGAATGAAGACCAGCTTAATTCCACCACGGTGTGCAGCCAGAAGTTTCTCTTTTAAGCCACCAATGCGCATTGCACGACCACCGAGACTGGTTTCACCTGTCATGGCAATATCCGGACGAATTGGGATGCCTGTGAAAGCAGAAACCAATGCAGTTGTTAACGCTAAACCTGCAGAAGGGCCATCTTTTGGTGTTGCACCTTCTGGTAAGTGGACGTGAACATCGGTTTCTTCGAAACGTGTCGATTCGATACCCAATTCATCTGCACGGGTACGCACGACAGTCATAGCAGCAGTAATCGATTCTTTCATCACATCACCGAGAGAACCTGTGGTGATGAATTTACCTTTACCTTTAACCGCTGCAACTTCAATGGTCAACAACTCACCACCGACTGAAGTCCACGCCAAACCGTTCACGCGACCGACTTGAGCTTCGTCTTCCGCCATACCAAAGTCAAACTTATGTGGACCTAAGTAGTCTGGAAGATTGGCCGAAGTCACATCAATCTGAAGATTTTTAGACTTCTTGCTGACCGCTTCTTTTACAACTTTACGGGCAATTTTAGAGACTTCACGCTCTAAGCTACGCACACCGGCTTCACGTGTATAACGTTGTACGATGTCACGAATCGCTTCTTCATGAACAGTCAGTTCTTTCGCACGTAGGCCGTTGTTCTTCATTGCTTTCGGAACAAGGTAACGCTCAGCAATATTGACTTTTTCATCTTCGGTATAACCCGGTAGACGAATCACTTCCATACGGTCAAGCAATGCTTCTGGAATATTCATGCTGTTGGCAGTACAGATGAACATCACTTCAGACAGGTCCAGATCAAGATCTAAATAGTGATCGTTAAACTTGCTGTTCTGTGATGGATCAAGTACTTCAAGCAATGCAGAAGCAGGGTCGCCGCGGTAGTCTTGTGCCATCTTGTCGATTTCATCGAGCAAGAACAATGGATTCTTCACACCAACTTTCGTTAAAGACTGCACAATTTTACCCGGCATCGCACCGATATAAGTACGGCGGTGACCACGGATTTCCGCTTCGTCACGTACGCCACCAAGTGCCATACGCACAAACTCACGACCTGTCGCTTTCGCAACCGATTCACCCAGTGAAGTTTTACCTACACCTGGAGGGCCAACCAAACAAAGGATTGGGCCTTTGAGTTTTTTCACGCGCGATTGAACTGCGAGATATTCCACAATACGATCTTTTACGTCATCTAAGCCGTAATGATCTGCATCGAGAATTTCTTGCGCTTTGCTTAAGTTAATGCTGACTTTGCTGGCTTTATTCCAAGGCGTATCTAAAATGGCCTCGATATAATTGCGCACCACAGCCGCTTCACTAGACGCAGGTTGCATTGCTTTGAGTTTACGGAATTCGCTTTCCGCTTTTTTGCGCACGTGTTCAGGCAAATCAGCTTCGGCAAGACGTTTTTCAATTTCAGCAACGTCATCTTCCGCGCCGCCATTCATGTCAGAAAGCTCACGCTGAATCACCTTCATCTTTTCATTGAGGAAGTATTCGCGTTGATTTTTCTCCATTTGACGCTTCACTGAGTCATGTAAAGTTTGCTCAATCTGTTGTTCTTCAGATTGCTGCAATAAATACGTCATCAGTTCTTGTAGATGTGCTTCAAACTCATCGTGTTCGAGGAATTTTTGCTTTACATCAATATTCAGTGGAACACGGGTCGCTACGAAGAATAACAATTGGAGTAAATCGTCAATCTTGTTCGCAGCAGCAATCAGTTCACGTGCATTACGCAGTTTTGCTTCAGCATATTGAGTAAACAGAGCACGTAATTCTTGAACACGTGTTTCTTGCGTTGTTTCGTCAATGTGGACTGACATTGGGCTAAGTACATGTTCTGCGGTTAGATAATCATTTTCATCAATGATTTTTTCTAGCTTTGAACGATGCAAGCCTTCAATTAATACTTTTATACAGTTTTCATCATTTTCATGATTCACAACTTGCACAATCTTCGCGACAGTACCGTATTGATATAAGTTGTCGTGATCAATTTCTTCTGAAAGAGAATCTTTTTGAGCAACTACAAATACTAGATTGTCACTGTTACGAGCCACATCAACTGCATTGATCGATTTTTCACGACCTACAAATAGCGCGATTTGCATGTGTGGATACACCACCACATCACGTAACGCTAAAAGTGGTAATACACTTGGAACCTGAGGCTCTAAGGTTTCTTGATTCATAATAATTTCAGACATGGGCACTCCTAATGAGTGACAACGGTGTTGCCATGTTTTTTATAGTGATGGGTATTTTAAAAAATACAAGGGCAGGTCAAAATAAATTGTATAAAAAATGACTAAACATGTGATTTTTAAGTATTCTCAACAGTCAAAAATGTCAATTTTAGCGCTTGAAGCGTAAATGTTGTTGAGGGGTCAGCAGTCCATCCAAAGGTTGATCCCATTTTTCTCGAATCAAGCGCTGTGGCACCAACTGGAAGTGATGGGCTAAACCCAAACGAAACGGACGGTGATAGCGCGAAGAAGCCAAGGTTTTGTCGTAAAAACCACCGCCCATGCCAATGCGTGTGCCATAAGGATCACATACCAATAAGGGCATGAGTAGCAGATCTAAATGTGAAACGTACTGGCCACGTGTTGCCATGGGCTCTTGCATACCCAACGGATGGTGAGAAAAGCGTTTATTTTGAAATTGATGACGTGAAACTTTGACCCACACTAAGCGCTGATTCATATTGCAAATCATTGGTAAATACACTGCTTTTTTTTGATGAAAACAATATTCAATGATTTTACGGGTCTGAATTTCCCCAAAAGCATGTAGGTAGATCCCGACGCGAGTGGCATGTTTGAATTCGGGCACACGTCTTAGGCGTTGTAAAATTTGCAGTTCGGACTGCTGCTGTTGATAGGCGGAAACTTGTCTGCGTTGTTTGCGAAGCTGTTTTCTGAGTTGGGCAAGTTCAATCGACATGGTGAACGCAGTCCTGAGTATCGAAATAGTGAGTGTGAAAATGAGCGCCAAATTTAAAAGATGGTATCTGTTTATGGCGCAGTCGTTGAACCTTTTTTCAGTTCTTGCAAAATTGGGCAGCAACTGTCAGTGGTGGTTTTACATTCATCCACCCAGTTTGAAAGGCGTTGTTTCAAAGCATTCAGCTCTTGAATCCGTTGATCAATTTTTTCCAGCCGTTGCTGAATCACATCACGGACTTTTTCTCGATCATCCAGTTGCAAATGCAATAGATCTTGAATTTCACTGAGCTGTAAGCCCGCATCTTTGCCTTTTTGTATAAAGCTCAACGTTTCAATATCTTGCTGACTATAGTAGCGATAGTTTTGCGTGGTTTCAGGAATGCGCATCAGACCAATCCGTTGATAATAACGAATGGTTTCCACATTCACCTGACAGTGTTTTGCCAGTTTGCCGATAGTGAGCATAAAATAATCTCCAAAAGGCTTGACTCAGTACCTAGGTACAGACTTTATGCTAACACAATCAAAAAATAAAAGGTGAGTCAGAATGAGTGAGCAACACAAAACGTCTTGCTGTTCCAAACAGAAATTAGCGCCGATGGTGGTGAATATCGATCCTGTCTGTGGGATGACGGTCGCAGAGGACTCTCCTCATGTGTATGAGCATCAATCAGTTCGTTATTTGTTTTGTTGCTCAGGCTGTTTAAAGAAATTTTCGGCCAATCCAGAGGCTTACTTAACATCAGAAAGAGCGCCCAGTGTTTGTTGTAGTCAATCCAAAACAGATATAAGCGATGCTTCATCTCAGGCGAAAGAGGAAAGTGCTGTAGTTACTTCCAAAGGTTGTGGTTGCGGATCAAAACCTGTGTCAGATGCAGAGAAGACCACATTTACTGACCCTGTGTGTGGCATGACCGTAACTGATTTAACTAAACCGCATACCGAGTGGCAGGGGCAGAACTACTATTTTTGTAGTGAAAAATGTTTGCAAAAGTTTATTGCAACCCCAGAGGCTTATGTAAAAACTGAAGATGCAGTATCGGTGTCTACTTCTACTGCGGGCTGTTGTGGTTCAACTCCGAAAGAGGCAGAGAAAAAAGCATCCTGTTGTGAGCCTAAGCCTCAAACAGAACCAGACACCAAAGCCAGTTGCTGTGTACCCAAGCCGAAAGTAGAAGCTGCAAAAAGTAGCTGCTGTGGTGGAGGAAAGCATGAACATAGTGCTCCGTCTGGATCAGCTGAGTTTATTGACCCCGTATGTGGCATGTCAGTCGATCCGAATACAGAGTTAAAAACGGATTATCAGCAACAGACCTATTATTTCTGCAATCCTTCTTGCTTAGATAAGTTTAAGGCTGATCCTGAGTTTTATCTGATTCCACCCGATCAGCGTCCTGTACCTGAAGGGGCTGCGGATATGGACTATACCTGTCCGATGGACCCTGAAATTGTGCAGAAAGGTCCGGGTACCTGTCCAATTTGTGGTATGGCACTCGAGCCGATGCAACCGACTTTAGATGATGCACCCAACCCAGAGTTGGTGGACTTTAGCCATCGCTTTTGGATGACCTTGCCACTGACGTTGATCGTGTTTGTACTGGCGATGGGTTCACATATTCACAGTTTCATTTCACCGCATATTCAGCCGTGGATTGAGCTGGTCCTCGCGACCCCAGTGGTGTTGTGGGCAGGTAAACCCTTTATTGAACGTTGCTGGACTTCGTATAAAACCCGCAACTTAAATATGTGGAGCCTGATTGGTGTTGGGGTGTTAGCGGCCTATATTTATAGTGTGGTGGCAACGATTTTCCCAAGTGTGATTCCAATGGAAGCCAAAACTGGGCATGGCGTTGCAGTGTACTTTGAAGCAGCCTGTATGATCGTGTCTTTAAGTTTGCTCGGTCAAATCATGGAGTTAAAGGCGCGTGCTAAGACCGCAGACTCACTCAAAGCCTTACTCAAACTGCAAGCCAACACAGCCAAGTTGGTTCAAAATGATCAAGTGGTTGAAGTTGATATTGGTATGGTCAAACAAGGCGATATTTTACAAATTTCCTCGGGCGAGCAGATCCCACTGGATGGTGTGGTGGTTGAAGGCAAAACCTATGTCGATGAAGCCATGATGACCGGTGAACCTGTGCCTGTGAAAAAGCAAGTGCATGACACGGTGATCGGCGGGACGGTCAATCAACAAGGCAGTATTCGTATTCAAACTACGGCGGTCGGGGCGAATACCACTTTGGCGAAAATGATTCAAACGGTAGCAGAAGCACAGCGTTCTAAAGCACCGTTACAACGTTTGGCCGATGTGTTTGCCAAGTACTTTGTCATCATTGTGCTATTGATTAGTGTGTTGACCTTTGTCGCTTGGATGGTGTTTGGTGGTGCCCAGTTTGATTTGGCATTGATGTGTGCGGTGGCGGTACTAATTATCGCCTGTCCATGTGCGCTGGGTTTAGCCACGCCGATGTCGGTCATGGCCACGACAGGGCGCGCGGCACAAAAAGGGGTACTGTTTAAAGATGCAGAGGCGATTGAAGCTTTAAGTAAGGTCAATACGCTGATTGTCGATAAAACAGGGACTCTGACGGAAGGTAAACCAAGCCTTAAAGAAATTCAGTTGCTCAGCCCAAATGTGGAACAAGCGCAAGTGGAACAGTGGATTGCCTCGATTGAGCAGTATTCTAGTCATCCGATTGCCCAGACTTTGACACAGTTGGTCCCAGCGCAGCAATTGCTTAAAGTGGCAGACTTTGAGGATGTGACTGGTTTTGGCGTCAAAGGGCAAATTGGCGAGCAAACCCTCTATATTGGTAGCCAAAAGCTGCTTGAGCAACTCGGCATTACTTTGGATGATACTTTGCAAAGCCAGTTGAACCAGCAGCGTACGACAGGCAATGTGATCAGTTTCTTAAGCAATAGCCAAGAAGTGCTGGCTTATATTTCTATTCACGATGCGATTAAGGCCAATGCGCAGCAAGTCATTCAACAGCTGATTGATGATGGTGTTGAAGTGGTGATGGCAACAGGTGACCACGAACAAAATGCCCAGTTGGTGGCTCAGGAATTGGGTATTCAACAAGTCTATGGCAACTGTACACCAACAGAAAAACTGGACATCGTGAAGAAATATCAGGCCCAAGGTAAAATTGTCGCGATGGCGGGAGATGGCATTAACGATGCACCAGCCTTGGCACAAGCCAATGTTGGAATTGCCATGGGTAATGGAACTGATATTGCTAAACAAACCGCACAAGTCACCTTGGTTAAAGGTGATATTCGTGGCGCAGCCGATGCGCTACATATGGCGAAACTGGGTGTGCGTAATATGAAACAAAACCTTGCTTTTTCTTTTGTGTATAACGGCTTGGGTGTCCCTGTCGCAGCAGGGATTTTCTATCCCTTAACAGGGTTATTACTCACCCCAATGTTCGCTGCGGTGGCGATGTCATTGAGCTCATTGTCCGTAGTCTTAAATGCTTTACGTTTACAGAAGAGTAAATAAGCGCTTTTAGATTTTTACACTCCCTTTTCAGTTGAGTTTAAAAAAGCATCTTTTTAACAAAGGTGCTTTTTTTATGATGATTCGTGCTGGAATGAAGCGCAGCACGAATAAATATTGCTTTTTACAAGTGTCTTTTTTGATTCAACTTGATTTAAAGAGCCTTGATCCGGTTAGACCGAGTAAGGTTGTAAAAGACACAAAATTGATGTATTTGGGCAAGGCATAGCGCTTGAATGAGCGTCATCTTGTGAGTCATTTTGAAATTATATAAAACAGGAACTTAAAAAATAGGGGGAACTGCCGTACTATAAGCGGGATGGAGTAAAGGCAGGGTTCAGGGTGAATTTAAAAAATCTAGAAGCATTTTATTGGGTTGTGACTTTAAATAGTTTCAATAAGGCTGCCACAAAATTACAAACGACTCAGCCTGCCGTTTCACAAAAAATCACCTCTCTTGAAAATGATTTAGGTTTTAAAGTTCTCGATCGCAGCTTTCGACAGCTTAAACCCACTCATAAAGGCATGACCCTGTTTAAATATGCTGAAAAGTTTATGCGTTTGGAAACCGATTTGGTGGCTGAGCTGACTGAAAACCAGCATCTAACAGGAACAATTCGTTTAGGTGTTTCCGAGACGATCGTTTATACGTGGTTGGTTGAATATATCGAAAAAGTACAAAAAGAGTTTCCCAAAGTTTCTGTGGAAATTGTGGTGGATTTAACCCCAAATTTGCAAGAAGGTGTGCGTACCGGGGATTTGGACATGGCTTTTTTGCTGGGCCCGACTTTGGCTTTCGAGTGTGTAGAGCAGGCGTTGTGCGACTTTGAACTGAGTTTCTTGGCAGCGCCATCTTTTAAAGGTGGTGTGGGTCAAATGTCATTTAAGGCATTGATGTCTCATACCATTTTAACCTATCCGAAAATTACCTATCCCTATAAAGAGCTCAAGGCCAAAATGAAAGAACAGGCACTAGATGAGCCGCTTTCAATTACCAGTTATTCGCTTGCGACCTTATTGCGTCTTGCGGAGCAAGGTTTGGGGATCGCCGTTGTGCCGACCTTAACGGCTTTAAAGGAAATTACCGATGGTCGATTGGAAATTTTAAATACCCCGATCCAGCTCAAAACCTTTCATTTCACCTCGATTTATATGCAAGGAAATGATGCTGCCTTGAAAGAGAAATTAACCGATGTCGCAGTCACTGTATCTGAAAGTGCAATGAAAAGACTGCTTGAGAAAATTAAAAAATAATTGAGGCGCACGCAGTTTTTTGACAAGTGATGTTTCTTTATCTCAAAACGTAATTTGTTTGAAAAACTATAAAAGCAGCTTATCGTGCGTGATAAGTAAAATTTATCATTAGACTTTTAATAAATAAAAAATAATAAAATACAGTTATTTAGTTTTAATAATGGATGTAAAAAGTCGTATTGTTCATCGCGCTTGCCTATGTTCTTATTTCAAATAGAAGATTTGATCCGCCATGGCTTTGGTTGGGCAACAGGGAATCTTTGTCAGTTAAAGGGATTTAAGAACAGAATTTGCAAACAAAATGATGTTCTTGGTTCAACTTGAAAATAGCGTTATTAAGCTCAAATGGACGAGGAACGCATTAAATATGTCTTTATTAAAATCTTCTTTTTTATCAGATCGCCAATGGGCCATTGTTGCTTCAATCTTCATGATGGCAACCTCCGCCATGGGACCTGGTTTTCTAACTCAAACCGCAGTTTTTACTGTGAAATTGGGTGCGGCGTTTGGCTTTGCCATTCTCGTGTCTATTTTGATTGATTATGTGGTGCAGCAAAACATTTGGCGTGTCGTAACGCTGACGCAAATGCGTGCCTCGGATATTGCCAATAAAGCCTTGCCGGGCAGTGGTTACTTACTGGCTTTTCTGGTCATTTTGGGTGGCTTCTTCTTCAGTATTGGTAATATTGCAGGCGCGGCTTTAGGTCTCAATGCCATATTTGGGTTAGACACCAAATGGGGCGGCATTTTAAGTGGTGCTTTAGCCATTTTAATTTTTGCTTCAAGAAAGGCCACGCTGGCCATGGATAAAAGCATGATCGTTTTGGGGTTGCTCAAAATCATCTTGATTATCATTGTTGCCGTCATTGTGATGCCACCTGTGGGCCAAGCTGTTCATCAAACGTTTGCACCCGACCAGATTGATTTTGCCATCATCACCACGATTGTCGGTGGAACGGTCGGTGGCTATATTTGCTATGCAGGCGCCCATCGTTTACTGGATAAAGGCGCGGTTGGCCCTGAAAATATTGATGAAGTCGCAAGAGCTGCAACCAAAGGTATTGTGGTTGTAGGCATCATGCGTTATGTGCTGTTTTTAGCTTTCTTGGGTGTAGTGGTGAGTGGTGCAAGCATTGACTTAGCCAGCCATGATGCCAATCCAGCAGCACAAGCTTTTCAATATGCCGCAGGGACTTTTGGTTATAAATTATTTGGTCTGATTTTCTGGGCAGCAGGGATCAGTAGTACCATTGGCGCTGCTTATACTTCGGTTTCATTCTTTACTGCATTTAAGAAAAACCTCAGTCCAAAACAAACCAACTACACCACCATTACATTTATCTCTTTAGCTTTATTGCTGTATGTCGTACTGGGCGCAACTCCTGCTGGACTGTTGATTTTTGTTGGTGGTTTTAATGGTTTGGTATTGCCAATCGGTTTAACGATTTTTGTTTATGTAGCTGCTTGCCGTAAAGATATGATGGGGAATTATAACTATCCAAAATGGTTACTTATTTTGGGTGTACTCACATGTATGTTGACATGGTGGATGGGCTATATGTCCTTTACCACAGTCTTTAATTATTTAACCAAACTTTAAGCCAGTAGACGGTGAAGTGATAAAGGAATTAAGCCATGTATGTAGATTTAAATAGTGACTTAGGTGAAAGTTTTGGTTCGTGGAAAATGGGCAATGATGACCAAATTCTACCCGTGGTGACAAGTGCCAACATTGCATGTGGTTTTCATGCAGGAGATCCGCTGGGGATTTTAAAGACACTGCGTAAAGCTGTTGAATTAAACGTCGCGATTGGCGCGCATGTATCTTATCCAGACCTCGTTGGTTTTGGTCGCCGCAATATGGATGTGTCACGTGATGAGCTGATTGCCGATGTGCTGTATCAAATTTCTGCATTGGATGGTTTAGCCAAAGTGGCTGGTTCTCAAGTGCAATATGTGAAACCACATGGTGCACTGTATAACACCATTGCACATGATCACGCTCAGGCCGCTGCGGTGATTGATGCCATTAAAATGTATAACCCAGAACTGGTTTTGGTGGCACTGGCTGGTTCCCATTTGGTTGAGCAAGCACGTGCAGCAGGCTTAAAGGTTGTATCTGAGGCATTTGCAGACCGTGCTTATAACAGTGATGGTTCATTGGTTTCACGACGTTTGGACGGGGCTGTTTTACATGACTCAGCCTTTGTGGCACGCCGTGTGGTGTCTATGTTGAAAAATGGCGGTGTTGATTCGATTGATGGTGTATTTACCCCGATTCAAGCGGACACGATTTGCTTACATGGTGACACCGCAGGTGCTTTAGAGATGTCGGCTGCGATTAAAGCTGAACTGCTAAATCACCATATTGAAATTCGTCCCTTTGTCTTAAAGCATGAGGAAGTATGCAATGTATAAGGATATCCGAGTCGATTCAGCGCAGCTTGAAGCCGCTTTAGCGGCACGTTTAAAAATTCGTGCAGGCTTTGATAAACCAACGGCGGGTATGGCTGCGGGCATGACGCAGGTCAATATGATTTCGGTACCTAAAGATTGGGCTTATGATTTTCTACTGTATGCACATCGCAATCCGCAAAGCTGTCCTGTTTTAGACGTGCTAGAGGAAGGTGTTTATGCCACAAGGCTGGCAGAGAACTCAGATATACGTACCGACTTTCCACGTTATCGCATCTGGAAAGAGGGTGAAATGGTCGAGGAAGTCACGGATGCGAGTGACATTTATCATGCACATCCTGACTTGGTGACGTTTCTAATTGGCTGTAGTTTCTCTTTTGAAACAGCACTGCAGGAGGCTGGCATTGAAGTTCGTCATATCCATGATCAGACCAATGTACCGATGTATTTGAGTAATATTCAATGTCAGCCTGCGGGGCGTATTTCGGGCAACATGGTGGTGTCTATGCGCCCAATTCCATCCCATCAAATCGCGGATGCCGTCAAAATTACAGCACGGATGCCAAGTGTGCATGGTGCGCCTGTACATATTGGACATCCTGAAGGTTTAGGCATTCGTGATGTGAATCAGCCAGACTTTGGTGATGCTTCACGTATTGAGGCTGGGGAAATTCCAGTATTTTGGGCTTGTGGTGTAACCCCACAAGCAGCGGTGATGAACTCAAAAATTCCTTTTGCCATAAGCCATGCACCCGGTCATATGTTGATTACCGACATTCCTGATCGTGCATGGATAGGTTAAGCGGCACTAAAGAACAATTAAAAAGGATAGGCACATGCGTTTTTTATCGGTAAACGCGGATTGTTTTCTCATAGAGCTTGCCAGCTTAGAGGAAACATTGGCGTTGTACAATAAATTGCACACGATGCAATTGAATGGAATTAAAGACTTAGTCCCTGCTGCAAAAACGATTTTGGTATTTTTTAATGAAATCGAGACCACCTTTAAAACATTGGTTGCTTCGATTCAGACTGTAAAAATTGGTTCAGGCGTTGAGCGTAATGTCCAAGAGTTGATTATTCCTATCTGCTATACGGGCGAAGATCTTGCTCAAGTTGCAGAGTTACAAGGGCTTTCAATTGCTGATGTGATTTTGAAGCATCGTCAAAGTGTTTGGAATGTGGCTTTTATTGGCTTTGCACCGGGTTTTGCTTACATGAGCAGTCCCGATCGACCTTTTACAGATATTCCTCGCTTAACTGTACCACGTAAAAAAATACCGTCGGGTTCTTTGGGACTGGCAGGACAATATTCAGGGATTTATCCGAAAGACAGTCCGGGAGGCTGGCAGCTGATCGGTACGACTGTTGAAAAAATGTGGGATCTAGAGCGTAAAAATCCAGCGCTATTGTTACCAGGAATGACGGTCCATTTTGAAGATGTCACACATCAACCAACCACGGTTAGCGTAGCACAGCAAGTCACTCGTACAGTTGAGCCCAAACAATCCATGCCTTTGTTTACGGTAACTGCACCGAGCCTACAGATGCTGATCCAAGATGAAGGGCGTTTTAACCAAACCAAGATTGGGGTTGGTGTTGCAGGGGCGATGGATGTATCGGCGATGCACAGTGCAAATCGAATTGTTGGTAACCCAACTCCGACGCCTGTGATTGAAGTTTTAAATGGTGGTTTGAAAGCTAAAATGCATCAGTCCGCAGTCATTGCAGTTACGGGAGCTATTTCAAATATCCACGTAAAATTTAGTGATGGCCAAAAGGCTGACTTTGAGAGTTATCAAGCGATTGCCCTTGATGAGGGTGATGAATTTCAGATTCAAGCACCGACGGCAGGACTGAGGAATTATCTGGCGATTCGTGGTGGTATCGACGTGCAGCCTGTGCTGAATAGCGCCTCATTTGATAGTTTGGCCATATTGGGGCCAGAACCTATAAAAATGGGGGATACGGTTTATCAAGGACAGGTTGAAGTTTCAAATATCAGTATTACCGAAATTGCGAAGTTACACTTGCCCAAAGTCGGCGATGTGGTTGAGCTCGACATTGTGATGGGACCGCGAACGGATTGGTTCGAAGCGGAGAGCATTGAGCGCTTATGTCAGCAAGCTTGGCTTGTGACGAATGAAAGCAATCGGGTTGGACTGAGACTTTCAGGTGAGCATCCGTTGCAGCGCAAAATTACCCATGAGTTGGAAAGTGAGGGAACTTGTATTGGCGCCTTGCAGATTCCGCCAAGCGGACAGCCTGTATTGTTTATGAATGACCATCCTTTAACTGGTGGCTACCCCGTGATTGCGGCTGTGGCGAAGCACCATTGGGACTTGGTGGCGCAGATTCCAGCAGGGTGCCAAATCAAATTTAAAAAAATGACCGAATTTACAGATTTTGAGAATGAATGATGACTACTGAAAAATTATTAATTGCAAACCGTGGTGAAATTGCCGTTCGTATTATTCATGCTTGCCGCGATATGGGTATTCGCTCAGTTGCGTTATATGCCGATGACGATATGGACAGTATGCATGTCGAATTGGCGGATGAAGCATGGGGTTTAGCGGGTGCAACTGCACGTGAAACTTATTTGAATATTCCAGCCATTCTTGAGGTTGCTAAAAAATCCAAGGCGACCATGGTGCATCCAGGTTATGGCTTTTTATCTGAACGTGCTGAATTTGCACAGGCCGTAATTGATGCAGGCTTAAAGTGGGTCGGGCCGTCACCAAGCGCCATTGAAAAATTGGGTGATAAAATTGAAGCACGTAAGATAGCTGCTTCAGTGGGTGCACCTTTAGTTCAAGGTACACAAGACCCCTTAAATAATGCTGATGAAGCACTCGAGTTTGCAAAGCAGTTTGGTTTACCTATTGCGATTAAAGCCGCATTTGGCGGTGGTGGTCGCGGTTTAAAAGTTGTTTGGAAACTGGAAGATGTAAAAGAGCTGTATGATTCGGCTGTACGTGAAGCGCAAGCCGCTTTTGGTCGCGGTGAGTGTTTTGTTGAGCAGTACTTAGATCAACCACGCCATGTCGAAGCGCAAGTGATTGCCGATCAACATGGCAATGTAGTGGTTTTAGGTACACGAGACTGTTCGCTACAACGTCGTAATCAGAAGCTGGT
Source organism: Acinetobacter sp. TYF_19 (assembly GCF_043105125.1). Classification (NCBI taxonomy): domain Bacteria; kingdom Pseudomonadati; phylum Pseudomonadota; class Gammaproteobacteria; order Moraxellales; family Moraxellaceae; genus Acinetobacter; species Acinetobacter sp. TYF_19. Next base: position 1,322 of record NZ_JBICLH010000061.1, on the reverse strand, counting down.
TGAAGAAGCCCCAGCGCCTTTTATCAGCGATGCAATTTATGAAGAAATTTTAACTTCAGCCAAAAATATCTGTCAGGCAGCCAACTATGTCGGTGCGGGTACTGTTGAATATTTGCTGAGCCGTGATGGAAAGCTTTCATTTTTAGAGGTTAATACCCGCTTGCAGGTGGAACATCCTGTTACTGAAGAAACGGCCAAAGTCGATTTGGTGGTTGAGCAAATTCGCGTGGCTCAAGGCCATGAACTTTCAATCAAAGAAACCCCGAAAGCGCAGGGGCATGCCATTGAGTTTCGTATCAATGCTGAAGACCCCGCTCGTGGCTTCATTCCTGCTTTTGGTGTATTGAGTTTATTTGAAGCACCATTTGGTCAGGGGGTACGTGTAGACACAGGTGTTCGTACTGGTTCTTTGGTGTCGAGTCATTTTGATTCGCTTATGGCAAAACTGATTATCACAGGCCCAACCCGTGAAATTGCGATCGCTCGCGCTAAACGTGCGCTGAAGCAATTTAAAATTGAAGGGGTTGCGTCGGTTTTAGACTTTCACCGTGCAGTATTAAATGAAACTGATTTTACCGCCACATTTAATGTTCATACTCGTTGGATTGAAAATGATTTTAAACAGGACTTAAAGCCAACGAAACGCACTATTCCGAATCATCAACAGCCGATGTTACTCAGTTATATTGAAATTGATGGGAAATTACATCGTTTAGGCTTACCTGCGGGTATGTTTGCACAAAACCCTACAATGACGTCTCAAGACCAACCAGCTACAGAAACAGCAGTGAGTGCTGAACACTTACTTGCACCAATCAATGGCGTAATTAGCGCTTGGAAGGTAGAAAACGGGGAGCAGGTCGCAGAGGGGCAGGTGGTGGCGATTATGGAAGCCATGAAAATGGAAGTCCCTGTACTTGCACATCAAAGTGGAGTGATTCAATTGATGGTTCAGCAAGGGGTGACCTGTCACGCAGAGCATATTATTGGATCGATTTGCTAAAAAAATAAATCATGTGAATGCACCTGATGCAGCATTTAGCTAAGTCAGGTTTTTGTTTGAAAACTCTTAAAAGTTGAGGGCTGGTTAGCTTTGTTTTATGGACAAATGAAGTGGAAAAATGGTTCGATTAAGATTTAATAGTCCAATAAAAGCGTTATTTAAAGAGATATTCAATAATCATTTTGTTCTGTAGCTCGGAGACAAGATGAAAGCGATAAACTTGAAAAATAAAAATTAAAGAATATTAGCGATGTATGTAATTATTATTTTAAGGCTTTGTTGCACAAAGATTTGAAATGCAAAGCGCCCCTAATTGAGC